>CAJWZY010000171.1 GCA_913050545.1 uncultured bacterium
TCCGCCTGCTCTACGCCTACCCGGCCTACCTGACCGACGAGATGATCGAGGCCATTGCCGAGCTACCCGAGGTGGTCAACTACATCGACATCCCGCTGCAGCACATCTCTGATAACATGCTGCGCCATATGGGGCGGCGAATGATGGAGACGAAAACCCGCGACCTGCTCGAGCGGATGCGCGCGAAGATTCCCGGGCTGATGTTGAGAACCACCTTTATCGTCGGCTTCCCCGGAGAAGATGACAAGGAGTTCGGAATCCTGCGTGATTTCATTCGTGACTTCGAGTTCGAACGCATGGGGGTCTTCCCTTATTCGAAAGAAGAAGGAACGCCCTCGGCTGAATTCGAAGGAGAAATTCCCCAGGAGGTCATCGACGAACGCCTCGAGGAGTTGATGCTGGTTCAGCAGGAGATCGCCTTCAGGCATAACCAGGAAAGAATCGGGGAGGTCACCGAGGTGCTCATCGACTCCGCCGAGCAGGAGCAGGCCGATCCAATGGGTGGCGCCCCCTTCAAGGCCGCCATTGCCCGCAGCTACGGCGAGAGCCCCGAAATTGACCCGGTGATCTTCATCTCCCCCCCCGGCGGGGCAGCCTGCGAAGAAGAGCGCCCCGCCGCCATGCCCGAGGGCGTGAAGGAGCTCTCCTTCGAGACCCCTGCTCCACCCCCACCTGCCATTGGAGAGCGCAGGACAGTGGAAATCATCGGGAGCAGGGGATACGATCTCATCGCAACCATAGCTGGGAGCGGGGATCATGAACGAAAAGACGCCGGCCGGTAAATCACGCTTCGCCAATCTGCCGAACCAGATAACGGTAACCCGCCTGCTGCTCTCGCTCGTCTTTTTCGTCCTCCTCGGAATCGTCGGGCACGGAACGGACACCCAGACCCGGCAGACCATCCTGAACTGGTCCACAGCGCTCTTCATGCTGGCGATGTTCACCGACTTCCTCGACGGCTACCTGGCCCGCAGGTGGAACATCGAGTCCACCTTCGGCCGCATCGCCGACCCCTTTGTAGATAAAATAACCATCTGCGGCGGCTTTATCCTGCTGACAGCGGTCTCTGATTTTGTCGAGCCCTGGTACCCCCTGGTGATCGTCTTCCGCGAATTCCTGGTCTCCGGGCTGCGCAGCTACATCGAATCCGCCGGGGTAGCCTTCGGGGCGGCCTGGGCGGGCAAGGTCAAGCTGGTGATCCAGGGCCTGACCATCCCGTCGCTGCTTTTCTACGAGGCCAATTTCATCATCATTGGCGAGAACGGCATCTCACAACTGAACAAGGCTCCTTCCTGGCCCTGGCTGGAGACACCCCTGAAATACCTCACACTCGCCCTGCTGGCGGCGACACTGGTCTCAACCTTCTATTCCTGCATCGTCTACCTGCGCAAGGCTACCAGGGTCCTGCGAAACTGAAGCCTGGGCGAATCACGCGGTTTTTCCGCCTCCCCCCGTTCCAGGCACTATACTTGAAAAATCGAGTCAAACCGTCCACCCCCCCCATCTGAGCCAGGAAAGCTAGCGTGGCGCATCCAACAGGAGCAAGAGGAAGACGGCCGCCTCATAGCGGCGCAAGGCCCCCTGAAAGGGATTCCGGCCGCGGCGGAGGTCCCATCCGTCGTCCGGTCAAGGGTCCCGGCCTCAACATTCCCATCGCCGCGAAATTTACCTTCCTGATTGTCATCCTGGTGGTTTCCGCGATGGCCTGGCAGGCCATGGTGGCCATCGACAAGAGTGTCGATCACCTCGAGGCAGAGATTAACGACAATGGAATCGCCCACACCCTGTCGCTGGCAAAACTTATCGACCCCGAGCTGATTGGAAATTTCGATGCCGCAGCCCAGCAGAAGCTGGAGAGCCTGCTGGGAAAATACAAGCAATCGGAGAACATCAAGGCCATCAGCATCCTGAAACCAGGCGGCCTCCTCGCCTCCGTCGGTGCGGCAGCAAGGAGGTCCGTGAAGACGACGCCGATTTCCTACGCAAAAGCAGAAAGCTCCGGAATCTCGATCAGCGAATTTGAAGACGGAAGAGTCCCGGTCAGGAGCTATTCAAAGGTAATAGCCGGCGAGGCAAAGGTAGAGGTCCTCATCTCTGCGGTATCCATCAGCAAGTCCCGCGAGGACCTCAAGTCCTCGCTGATGAAGATCTCCATCATCGCCTGCGTCGGGGCCGCGTTCGCCGCACTGCTGCTGGCAACGATCCTCACCAGGCCTGTCAGAACCCTGATGCGGGACCTTCGCCAGGTGAGCATGGGGGATCTCAAGCACCAGTCGCAGGTCAACTCCAGCGACGAGTTCGGCAACCTGGCCAGGATCTTCAACCGGATGACCATGAACCTGCAGACCGCCCAGTCCGCCAAGCTGGCCCAGAAGGCCATGGAGCACGAGCTCTCGCTCGCCACCAGCATCCAGGCCGGCCTGCTGCCGGCAGAGCTGCCGCAGATCCCCGGGCTCGACCTGGCGGCCTACTATGACTCGGCCAAGGAGGTGGGAGGAGACTATTACGACTTCCTGCAGGTTGATAATAACCGGATCGGGGTCGTCGTCGCGGATGTCTCGGGCAAGGGAGTCCCCGGCTCACTCGTCATGTCGATGACCCGCAGCATGCTTCACATGGCGGCCCGGGAAAACCGCTCTCCTAAGGACACCATTATCGAGGTCAACAACTGTCTCGCCCCCGACATGAACCCGGGAATGTTTGTGACCCTGGCCTACCTTGTGCTCGACACCCGCAGCAGGGAGGTAAGGCTCGTCAGGGCCGGACACAACGCCCCCCTGCTGTACAGCTCCCGCCATGGCCAGGTCATCGACCTCCATCCGAAAGGAATCGCCATTGGCCTCGACCGTGAGGGGCCCCTCTTTTCTTCCCAGCTCGAGCCACAGAAATTCACCCTCCAGGCCGGGGATGTCCTCGTCCTCTATACCGATGGAATTGTTGAAGGAAAAGACCCGCAGGGACGGGACTTTGGAGATGATCGCCTGCACCAGCTCCTGCTTGAAAACAGGGAACGTCCTGCCAGTGAGATTCTCGAGACCATCATGGCGGAACTTCGCAGCCACCAGAAGAATGCGGAACAATCCGACGATATCACCCTCCTGGTGCTCAAATCGTGCTGATAACCTCCTGAAAAGGCCTCCGCGAGGGTCTGATAAACCCTCGAACACCCCCGGTTTGACGGTTCTCTACCCGCATCCTAAACTTCGATGGGTAGGGGACTTGGCTGAGAGTGTCGCAACGAGGCCGGCTTTCACGGGCAAAGCCGGGAGGAACCATGAGATTAGAGCTCACACAAAAACTTCAGCAGCAGCAGGTGCTGGCACCGCAGATGATCCTGTCGATGGACATCCTGCTGCTGCCGACCCTCGACCTCGAGCAGCGCATCCAGGATGAATTCAGCGAGAACCCCGCCCTCGAGCTCGTTGAGCAGGAGCAGCCGGCCGTCAAGCCGGAGCCGGCCAGCGGGGACACTGCCGAGCGCCCCCTCGATGAGAGGCTTCGCGATTCGAGGGACTGGTCCTTCGAAGATAAGAACCCACGAAAATCTTCCTTCGCTGCGACGGATGCCAAGCATGCCGCCCTGCAGAACACTCCCGGGAAACCCCCGGGGCTGAAAGAATCGCTCATGGAGCAGCTCCGGCTGAAAAGAATCCCGGAGCTCACCCGTGAAATCGGCGAGAACATCATCAGCTGCCTCGACAGCCGGGGTTATCTCGATTGCGCCCCGGAAGAACTCTCCGACTGGATCGAAAACAACCCCGCACCGGAAGAGATCAAAGACGCCCTCGAGGCTGTCCGCGGTCTCGACCCTGCCGGCATCTGCGCAACCGACCTGGAGGATTGCCTGCTGCTGCAGCTTCGCCGTGACGGCGAGAACCACCGGCTGGAGGAGGCCATCATTGGCGGCCACCTGCAGGAGCTGAGCCAGAACAAGCTGCCCGCGCTGGCAAGGGCGCTGGGAAGATCGGTGGAAGAGATCAAGAAGGCCGCGGAGCTTATCAGCTCGCTCGATCCAATGCCCGGCCGGCAGATCGATTCCGAGGAGACCGTCTATATTCGCCCGGATGTCCTGGTCGAGGAGGTGGATGGAAGCCTCGAGATCAGCGTGCTCGATTATTCTCTGCCCCGCCTGGAGATCAGCCGGTCCTGCCGCACCGCGCTGCGGGACGCCCGCAAGGACAGGGAAGCCAGCGCCTTTCTTCGCAGGAAGATCGAGTCCGCCAAGTGGTTGATCCAGGCCCTCGAACAACGGCAGAGAACCATCAAGGACATCGCCGTTGCCATCGTCGAGCACCAGCAGGATTTCATGCTCAAGGGCCCCGAGCAGATCAGGGCTTTGAAGATGCAGACGATCGCTGACACCGTCGGGGTACACATCTCCACGATCAGCCGGGCGATCAAGGGCAAGTACATAGAGACCCCGGTGGGCATCTTCGAGATGCGCTACTTCTTCACCGGCGGAGTCGACAATGCCGAAGGCGAGATTGAATCAAGGCGTAATGTCTGCCGCCGGATCTCCAACCTGGTCGAAACCGAAGACAAGAAAAAGCCTCTCAGCGATACCGCGCTCACCCGCCTGCTGCAGGAACAGGGACTCCAGATCGCCCGGCGCACGGTGACAAAGTACCGGGAGCAGGAAAACATTCCCGCCTCGAGGCTGCGGCGTTCGTATTAAAGTTCCTCCGGAGAGCGCATTCAGGGCGGGAAGTAATCGAGGTGGGAACAGTCGTGGACAGGACCATCTGGATTATGCCTGTTGGGTTCGGTTCAGGCTTGCGCGAAGATAAAGGAAGGCAGGGTTGAGGCTGGACTCTCCGGAGGTTGCAGATTCTGGTTCAGGCACAGGACTTTGCCGTGCCACCGTTTTCTGCACTACAAAGAGCAATCCCTGCGCCACGGGGATCAATGAATCCTTTTTTTCTCCAAGTCCCTTCCGGACGTGGACTTCAGGCTGTTTCACCCTTCTGCCCTGTCTCTGCGGCCGTCCAGATACGGTCACTTACGGTCGAAAGCGGGCTGGGCGCGAAAACTTCCTGAGCTTGAGGCGAATGCACCGGGAAGCCGAGAGGGATATTCGATATAATCCATCTTCATGCGACTTCACAAGTTCATAGCAGCCTGCGGTTATACCTCCCGGCGAAGGGCCGAGCTCCTCATCCAGGCCGGCAGGGTCAAGGTGAACGGGAAATCCCTCATGAGCCTCGGGACCACCGTCAAAAAAGAAGATGTCGTCGCCGTTAATGGCGAGATCGTCATCCTGCCGGATCCGAAGACCATTCTCTTCAACAAGCCGCCAGGGATCATCACCAGCACCCACGATACCCATGAACGGCTCACGGTCATGGATTACCTCCCGCCCGCCCTCCTCGACATCGGCGTGCTGCCCATCGGCAGGCTTGACCGGGAAACAGAGGGGCTGCTGCTGTTGACCAACGTGGGGGAGTTGAACCACCGCATCA
>CAJWZY010000172.1 GCA_913050545.1 uncultured bacterium
TTGTCAGGAAGTGAATCGTGTCATCCACTCCCATGCCGATGGCAAGCATGGCGATCATGAAGGTGTCGGAGTCGGTAAACTCCCAGGCCAGGCCTACGTAGCCTCCCAGGACGAGCAGGGGCAGCGCGTTTGGAATCATCGACCACAGCCCTGCCCGCAGGGACCGGAAGGCGATGATCATCAGCAGGGTGATGACGACAAAGGAGATTCCAACGCCCTTTTTCTGGGCAGCGATGATCCGGTCCAGCCAGCCGCCGATGAGGTAGGCCATCCCCGTTGCCTCGGCTTTTACCGGGAGGTTATCCAGGTGTTTTTCTGCGACCCGGGCGACCTTCTCCCCGGCCGCGTGGGTTTCTCGAAGGCCGCTGACGTTCAGGCGGACAAATAACCTCATCCTCTGCCGGCTGGAGTTCAGCAGGAAGCTGAGGCCGCGCGGGTCTATTTTCCTGATCTCCGCGACATATTTTTCCAGCAAGGGGCGGCTTGCCGGGAGAGTTTTGCCGCTGGTAAGGAAGTCGGGCAGCCTTCGATAATGTTCTGAGATGATGGTAGCGAGCGAGACCGCCGAGTCCACCTCCTCGAGCTCGACCAGTTTTTTTTCAAGCCCGTTGATTGATTGGAAGATCCCCGGCTCCAGCAAATCGTCCTCTCCAGCGGAGTGCAGGTAGAGGTCGAGGACATTGGTTCCGGCAAAATGTTCGATGAAATACTCGGTATCCTGGCGAACGGGATTGTTTTCACCGAGCCGCCTGGCGATATCGTTTTCAACCTTGATCTTAGAGATTCCGAAAATGCTGGCCGCCAGCAGGCCGGCGAAGCAAATGATGATCAACCAGGGCCGCGCGAGACTGAGCTTCCGGGTGGCGGACAGGAAACGATCGAGCAGATCCTGGCTGACCGAGGCGATTCCGCTTGTCCAGGAGGTGCGGGGACGCAGGAAGGAGAGCAGGATGGGAAAGAGGGTCATCGCCAGCAGCAGGGCGATCCCTACACCGAGCCCGAGCAGCAACCCCAGTTTCCTGAAGATGGGGGTGGGGACGATGGCCAGTGCCAGGAAGCCGACAAAGGTCGTGATCGAGGTGTAGACACAGGCCTTGCCGACATCTTCCGCGCTGCGCAGGATGGCCTCGGTCTTGTCCCCGGATTTTTTCAGCTCAAGGAGGTAGGCGCTGCAGAGGTGGATGACATCGGAGAAGGAGATGATGAGGATGACGGCAGGAATAGCGGCCAGCATGATGCTGACCTCCGGGTCAATCGCTACGGCGACAGCCATTGTCCAGATGACAGCCACCACGGCGATGCTGGTGGAGACCAGGGCCGGCCAGAGTTTTCTGAAGAGGGCGTAGACCGTCAGGATCAGCAGGGAACAGACAATGGGAAAGAGACGCTGCAGGTTGAAGTGGGTCTGCTTCATCATCTCCGAAACGATCGCGATGCCTCCCGCCTGGTGCAGGTGCTCCTTTTTGTAGCCCTGCTGGATGAAGAGCTCCTGGATTTTGTCCACGAAGGAAATGGAATCCTCCATGTCGTGGGTCCCGTCGGCTTTCGTCGTTATGAGGACCGCGCCATGGCGGGAATCCTCCGAAAGGAGGATTTTCCCGGTGAAGCGGTCACCAAGCAGTTCCGCCCGGGCTGCCTCGGTCTTGTCCCGGGAGGTGCTGAGCTCCTGGATATGAGCCTCGAGCCCACCTTTCCTGGATTTTCTGAATACCTGCTGGTTATCAAGCAGGCTCATGACCCTGTCGACCCCGGGTTCTTTCCTGAGTGCCCGGCTCACCAGGTCGAGACGGCGAAGAGAGTCCGCGTTCAGAACATCTTCTTCCTCAAAGGCGATAATCAGTTGTTCATCGCTGCCGAATTCCTCGACCCGGGAGAGGTATTGATCGTAGTCATGGCTGTTGGCCAGGAAGAGCTTTCCCAGGGAGGAAGAGACCTTCGCATCCAGCAGCTTCCAGACTCCGGCGGCACTGATCAGCGCGATGAGGAGCAATACCGGGATACGATGGCGTAGAACGAATTGGAAATAGGCTCTCATGCCCCTCAGTCGTCCTCGGGAACGAAGGCCATAGAGGTCTGGATCGCATGGGTACAGGAACACCCTGCTCCGCTCTCGGGGGCCAGCAGCAGGCCGCCAGCCGGGATCTGCCCTAGCCAGCAGTTCCCCCGCACGCCGGTGAACTCGGTTCGTTTGCCGGTCTCGAGATCGAGCATGCCATGGTATTCGAAGCGGTGGAAGATCGCTCTCGCCGATGCGCTCATGGTGCCGCAGCCGTGGTAATCGAAGGGGTCGACCTTGAGGACCTCCCCAGACCTGAGGTTGAAGGTGTGCTTGTTGAGGAAGACCTTGTCATCGATGATGACCGGGTGCATGAGGTGGCCGCTGTGATGGGTCTTGCGGGTCTTGGTATGGTGCTCCCAGAGAGGCTTGCGCCCGGCGGTGTCGAAGGCATAGGTGTGATAGTTCTTGCTCTTGTCGGTTCCGGCCACAAGGAGCGTGTCGCCGTGATGGGACATATAGGTCGTGAACTCGCAGTTGCTGAAGTCGGCCTTCTTCTCCCATAGAAAGCTGCCGGAATCGAGATTCAGGGCGACGATGTACTGCTCGGTCCTGATCTCGTTCTGCAACCGTCCCTGCCGGCTTTTCTTCGCGGCAGGATTGCGGCTCTCTACGAAATAGACGATCCCCTTGGAAACCGTAATCGTGGAATTGATGACGACACCCTGCTCGCGCGCCCATCTCTGCTTACCCGTCTTCCTGTCCAGGACGAAGAGGCCATCGCTTACGACCTTGGCAGTCTCTTCTTTCTTGAAGTCCTCGAACCACTGCCCGCCATCACCGAGGTAGTTGCCGCCCTTGCGGGTGATGCTGCCGACGAGCTTGTCACCACTGGCGGCAAGGTGGCCCCATTCCATACCATCCTCCGCACTGGCGGGGAGGGCTGCTTTCATGACGAGCTCCCCGGTTTGCGCATCGAAGCCGGCGCATTGTGACTGCAGGGCTATGTAGAGAATGTCAGCTGTGGCGACCATGTTTGAGCTGCCCCGGGGCATGTTTGCACGCCGCATGGTGGGGATCTGCTTGCTCCAGAGGATGGTGCCGTTGTAGGCGTCGATACCGAAGAGGATCCTCATTCCCTGCACGAAGAGCCTGCCGTTGGCAGAGACCGGTGCAGGGTTCCGGGGGCCCCTGTCGGCCATCGCCCGTGGCCCGGGTCTTCCCCACCACTGCACCTTGAGCTTGCCGCCGACCCGCTCGTCATAGTTACAGGCCGAGTTGTCGGGAACCCCGTACTGGTGGGTCCAGTCGCCGGCGCCGGCCAGGGCTTTCCTGGTATGTACCCAGAGTGTGCCATGCTTTTTCAGTGGCTCCTCAGCCCCCCCGATTTTGAGCCAGGCCTTGAGCTTCGGCTGCAGGAGCGTGGGCTTCGCCTGGTGCCCGAAGGCGAGAGTCCCCCCACAGGGCCTCAGCAAGCGGTAGATACCCGCCGGATCCTCCGGGAGTATCCCGGTTCGCAAGAGCGAATCAGAGCAGATGATATTGGCAAAGTAGGGGCCGTAGGGCAGGGCGCCTCCAGCCTGGTGGACACTGACCCTGGAGCCGTAGAGCCCCGCTGCATCCAGCGCCGCCCGGGATTTCTGGACCAGCTCCGGATCTTTCTCAACCGCCACGATGCGCAGCTGGCTGAGTTTTGCCAGGTGGTAGGCCAGCCGTCCCTCGCCGGATCCCAGCACCAGGCAATAGCCCCTGGAAACCCCGGCCGCCTCGATGATCCTCTTCGCGGTCTCCCGGTAGACCGGGCTCCACCCATCCGCCTTGAAGGGGTTCCTGGCCAGGGGGTCGGGGTGGGGGGCATAGTTGAAGGTCGAGTCAAACTCAAACTCCCTGGTCATCAGCTCCGGCCGGCCCTTGGCCCTGCAGATGATGCGGTAGCGGTAGAGGGCCTCCGGCTTGATGCCGGGGACGGTGATCCGATGGCTGGTACGCGCCTCGTTTTCCTCCAGCACCAGCGGCTCGACCTGTCCCGACCGGATCTTGATGCTGCCCTTTGCAGGCCAGGGTGTCTCCCAGCTGATCTCGATGGTCTGGCGGTCGGTGAATTCGACGAAAGGCCCGAAGACCTCTGCGAAGGGGCCGTAGATCTCCCGCGGCGGGGCCGGCAGCTTGCCCGCCTTTGCACGGTAGCGCCGGGTTATTTCCGACGTCTTCATCGCCGATGCGTAGACCCCGGCTTCATGGATCATTCCCTCGGTGCGATAGTATTCATTTTCATCATGGTAGCTGCCGATCTCGAGGTAGCCGCTGGGGGTGAGCAGGATCTTCCCCCCCGGTTTGTCCGATTGCGTGTCGAGCTTCCCGTTGACCCAGAGGGAGGCCACTCCCCGCAGCGAGTCGTACCTGGCGACCACGTGATACCACTTCCCGGTTTCGTATTCGGAGGAGCCGTAAAGGTGGGTCATTCTCCCGGTTGAGCGGGTTGCGATGCCGAAGTAGAAGTTCTTCTTGTGGCATCCGAGCACAAAGCCTCTCTCGTAATCCCCGTTGTCCTGGAAGGCACCGATGATCCCGGACCATTCTTTTTGCGAGCGCATGAGAACCCAGCCTTCCAGGGTCAGGCTGCCTGAGGGCAGGGTGGCCAGCTGCCGGGGGTCATCGGTAACGATGACGGAATTGCTCTTGCCATCGAGGGCCAGTGCGCCGAGGCCCGAGGGTGAGGTGGCGATCTGGACGGCTCCCTCGATCCGGGCATCCTGCGAACCGGCAAGGGGCTTTACCCGTCCATTTTCGACCTGGTCAGCCTGGAAGCCCCAGCGAGATTCCTTTTCCACGGCCGTCGCGGCGGAGCAGGGAAGCAGGAGAGCAAGTCCGAAAAGAAGGACGGCTGTGTGGTTACGAGTCATTGTCGTGCCTCCTTCCCGCCTTTGCCCGCGGCCTGGTAGCAGTAGATGCTGCCCTCATCGGTTGAAACATAGAGCCGGCCGGAGGCGGCAGCGAGGCCGTAGGCGTTCCCGCGGACCGTTTTCTTCCAGGTGATGTTGCCCTTCCTGGTGTCAAAGGCGGCGACCTTTCCCTTCCCTCCGGCAAAGATCCTGTCCCGGGTCAGGATCATGGAGAGGGGATATTCCGAGGCGACCTGCCACTTGAAACACTTCTTCATAGCCACTGAAAACTTATCGATCCCGAGGTTTAAGCTGCCCAGCTCGGTCCGCAGCTTCTTTCCCGCGGTGGAGGAGGCGTTCTTCCCGAGCTTCTTGAGCTGCCCGGTGACCTTTCCCTTGCGGGCCTTGAGGGCCTCCCGTTTTTCGTGCAGCTCGAGATAGCGGGCGCGGTCAAGTGCCGCGAGACTCTTATCGCTCAGCAGGTAGGAGACCTTCGGGGTGACGATCATCTGGTTGCCCTTGAAGCTTGCCAGCTGGTCCTTGCGGTTTGATTTG
>CAJWZY010000173.1 GCA_913050545.1 uncultured bacterium
TGTCCAGCTCGCCATAGCTGGGAAGTTCACCCCGGGTGCCGCCAAGATCTTCAAGGAGCCTGCGCGCCAGTACCGCTCCACGCCGCTTGATACCAACAAGAGCCCACCCATCGAGGACATCGGTGGTGCGGCGGATGTCGGCAAACCAGCCGTCATAGAGGGCTGCGAAATCATCGGGCGGCACCAGCTGGGACCTCTGAGGTCCAGCTTCCCCGGGTCCGGGATCCTGTGAAGCGGGTGACATTGAGTTTTTTCCGTTTTTCAGGCGGCAGCTCCCGCCTCTTCTCAAGAGGAAGCAGGCTCGCATTTCTGAGGCCAGGAAGATTGGAGGCATATTATGAGGCAGCTTTTCACCTCGTCAAGTAAAGGTGTGGCAGGAGTTTTGCCCAGAGCCGATAACGCCTGCTGCAGCATTTCGAGCTGGAAGCGGGTAAACGGCGCCGGCGGACAGGGATCATCGCTCACGGAAAGCCCCTGGACACAGCCAAGCCACCTCGCTGCAATAGCCCCCTGGAGCTTCTCGAAGCCGTCCCCCTGGAGAGCACAAAGAAGCAGGTCCGCGTCCCCGGGCGACACTCCGGCAGCCTTATCCAGCTTGTTTCCTATGACCAGGACCTCTCCCCCCGGTCGTCCCTGCAGGAAGCTCCGGTCCTCTTCCTCCAGCTTCCAGGGTGGCTCCAGCAGGTACAGGCAACCGTCCGCCTCCTCCCGGGCCAACCAGCCGAGGGCTTCTTCCTCCACCGAATCCTCCGGATTCCGTCGCAGGCCCACGCTGTCGACCAGGTCAACGGGATAATCGAAGACTGCCGCCGTATCCCGGATAAAATCCCTGGTCGTACCCGCCTGCGAAGAAACTGCGGCCCTCTCGGTCTCCATGAAACGATTAAAGAGGGTCGATTTACCCGTATTGGCGCGACCTGCAATCAAGAGCTTCACCGGCTTCGCCAGCCGGAGAGCACGGGGAGCCGCCTCCACCAGGTCTCGCAGGATTTGTTCAAGCTCACCATGGGACGGAGCGTCAGCCCTGCCGGCAAGCTCGATACACCGGGAGATGATCTCTGAGAGTTCTCCTGCATGCTGGCGACTGAAAAACCCGGCGGCCCTTTCGGTACGGGAATCGACAAGGCACTCAAAAGCGCAGGCCTCGATGGCATCGAGGGCCTCCTGCCGCAGCGCCAGCTCCAGGACATCACGGAGCTTGAGCCCTGTACCGCCGAGTGAATCCAGCAACCCGGCAATTCGCTCCTGCAACCAGGCGCCTCCATGTACCGATAGCGTAAAAGCAGCGAGGCCGCACCACATCGAGGAGGCCGGCTGCCTTCCAACAACCACCTCGTCCAGCTTCTCCCGGTTTTCATCGAAGAGAATCCCCAGGCGGGTCCGGCCCTCACCCGGCAGCTCCTTCCCGCCAAGCCCGGCGCAAAGCGCAGGGCCTGCGCCAGGCCCATAGAGCTCAAAAACCGCGAAACCTCCTTCGCCGGGCGGGGAGGACAGGTGGTAAAAAAATTCTTCGCTCACGGCCTGGAACCGGTTTCTGCGGCAATAGCGAGCCCCTCAAGAGTCAGCTCGGGCACGATGGCCTCAAACAGCTCCAGCCCATCGGCTACCCATTCAGCCTCACCACCCGTGGCGACCACTCTCGTATCTCCACCAAGCTCCTGCCGGATCCCCTTCACCAGCGTGTCAGCCCCACCACGAACCTGCCCCAGGACTCCTGCCCGCAGCGCCTGGGCGGTACTCCTGGCAATCAGCGGGGTCCCCGGGCCGGCCTCAAGTCCGGGAAGATGGGGAGTCGCGGAAGCCAGGCCGCGAAGGATGGTTCCCACTCCAGCCCCTATCGGCCCTCCAAGAAATTCCCCGCCAGCGGAAACAACACTGATACTCATTGCCGTTCCGAAATCTACCACGATAACCGCCTCACCGGGCCAGCGAGCACTTGCAGCCAGGGCATTGAGCAGACGATCGACGCCCACCTCACGCGGGTTCTCATAGCGATTCTCAACCGGGATCTCAAAATCCCGGCCTGCCTCAAGAAGACGGGCGGACCCGTCCGGGCCTGCAGAACGAATCAGGCCGAGGTGCTCATCACAAACCGAGCCAACGACAATCTCCACCTCCGCACCCCCGAGAAAATCATCGAACCACTCCTGGTTGGCAGGTGATTCGAGCTCTTCATAGGCAAGAGCCCTGCTCTGAAGAACCCTGCAGCCCTCAAAATTCCCACAACGCAACCGGCTGTTACCGAGGAGAATCCCTGATCTTCCAGAACCCATCTCAGTCCTCCCGCTGAATAAGCCGACCTGCTTCCATCAGGGACATTCCTGCTCCGCTTCCCGGGCGGCGGCGGCCAGGGCCTCGTTAACCAGCACATTGGAGGCCCCGAGCAGTTTTTCAAGACCCGCCCCGGTGACAGCCGAGATGGATAAGACCTCCTTGCCCAGGCGGGTGCTCAGATCATCCTGGAAATCGGCGACCTCCTCGGGACCCAGCATGTCTATCTTGCTCAACACAACGATTCTCGGCTTCCCCGCCAGCGCCTCGCTGTAGCCGGAAAGCTCCCGTTCGATAAGGTGAAAATCGCGCACCACCTGCTCGGAATCTTCAAACTCGCACGACACCAGGTGCAGCAGCACCCGGGTACGCTCGATGTGGCGGAGGAACTCGATTCCGAGTCCATGGCCCTCGTGGGCACCCTCGATGAGGCCCGGAATATCTGCGAAAACAAGGCGGGCGTACCCCCCCAGCTCGGCGATGCCGAGATGGGGTTCCTTGGTGGTGAAAGGATAGGCCGCTATCTTGGGCCGGGCAGCGGAAATTCGCGACAGCAGGGTGGACTTGCCGGCATTGGGAAGTCCCACCAGCCCCACGTCGGCCATCAGCTTCAGCTCGAGGTGAATCAGCTTCTCACCGCCGGGGAGTCCTTTTTCAACCTCCCGCGGGATCTGGTTGACCGAGCTGGCGAAAGACTTGTTCCCGCGTCCACCCTTACCTCCCCCAACCACGCGAAACATTAATTCCGGATCGATGAGATCAACCAGCTCCTTGCCTTCGCGCGGATCCTGGTCATCGACCACCTCACGCACAAGGGTCCCTATCGGCAACTTGACGAGGAGATCCTTCCCCGTGCGCCCGGTCTTATTGCTGCCCTGCCCCGGCTGCCCGTTTTCAGCTATGTAGTGGTGACGGCGGCCAATGTCGAGCAGGGTGGTGATATTCGGATCGGCCTGCAGGTAGACGTTTCCACCGTTCCCGCCACTTCCCCCGTTGGGGCCCCCCTTCGGCACGTACTTCTCCCGCCGGAAGCTGACGCAACCATCTCCACCTTTACCGCTGCGTACACTGATACTTGTTTCGTCGAGGAACATGCAATCACCTGCTAAGGCTTTGCAGACCACCGGGCGGTGACCTGCGGGGCTTCAGAGCTCCTCGCTTCGCCGGCTCAGTCCTGGCCTTCGGCAGACACGACGGGCTCTACGCTGATCCGCCTGCGGCTCTCGAACTTGACGATCCCAGCTACCTTCGAGTAGATCGTGTAGTCATTGCCGAGCCCCACGTTAAATCCCGGGTGGAACCGCGTACCACACTGGCGAACAATAATCTGGCCCGCCTTCACGCGTTGACCACCGTAAGCTTTCAGGCCACGATGCTGCGGGTTCGAGTCCCGACCGTTTCTCGACGTGCCCTGTCCCTTTTTATGTGCCATTACTTTTCAACCTTCCTGAGCAAACTTCAGGCCTGGATCTTTTCGATCTGGACCTGGGTGTATTTCTGGCGATGCCCCACGCGTCTGCGCGAATTCTTGCGGCGCCTGAAATGCATGATAATCAGCTTCTTGCCCTTGACGTCACCGAGCACCTTGCCCACGACCTTTGCTCCCTCAACCAGCGGTGCGCCGATCTTCGGAGAGCCTGACTCGTCACCGACAAAAAGAACTTCGTTAAATTCGATCGTACTGCCGGGGTCTACCTCGCGGTAATCGACCTCAAGGGTCTCACCCTGCTGAACACGATACTGGCGACCTCCGTCGCGAAATATTGCTTCCATCGAACTATAGCCTTCTGAGATTAGCGTTTTTATATGTACCGAATTGTATATTTATCCGACCCTAGCTTCGGATCATTTTTTACCAGGATCTTCTTATTGTATTGTTTCTCGAGATCAATCAGGTGTTTCTGCCGGTCCCTGCAAAGGTAGTTCGTAACGTCCGGCCCGGTAATAATCTCGCAGGTTTTCTTCTGTCTCTGTCCCAACTCTCCACGCAGTCTTCTGAAAATCTCGATTCCGGCGCTCGTAGGTGACTTCACCCAGCCCGTCCCTTCACAGCAGGAACAGGCCACGTGATTGGAACTTTCGAAACTCGGCCTCACTCGCTGGCGGGTCATCTCGATGATACCGAACCTCGATACCCGGGTGATCCAGCTCTTGGCCTTGTCGGTACTGAGGCAATCTTTAACGACCCCCTCCAGTTTCCTGCGGTTGGGCATCTTTTCCATATCGATAAAATCGATAACGACCAACCCGCCAAGGTCACGCAAGCGAAGTTCCTGGCAGATCACTTCAGCTGCTTCGAGATTTGTCTGGAGAGCTGTTGCCTCTAAATCCTCCTCATCCCGGTACTTGCCGGAATTGACGTCAATGGAGACCATGGCCTCCGTCTGTTCGAGAATAATCCACCCACCGCTGGGCAATTGGATCCGGCGATTGTATATACGCTGGATTTGCTCTTCAATACCAAACTTGTTGAACAGTGGAGTCTTACCGGTATACAGCTTGAGGCGTTCAGCGGCCTGGGGCATGACATCGAGCAGGAAATCCTTAAGGCGACTACTTATCGAGTATGCCCAAAAATAAACCCAAGAAACTCAAAAGACCCGCGCTGGAAACCGGATAAAGCGATGTGGGATACCATCTCACTCGAATGCCAAGGTAAGGAACCAGGTGTCACCGAATTCGACCGATTTGAAATCCGATCAAAAACAAGGGAGGATTTTAAATAAAACTAACACTAATTAACAGGTCAACTTGCTTTAAGAAACTCGTCGACCTCGTTGATCATTTGTTTAACATCTTGTGCCGATGTGTTGATCGCTTTTTTCTCATCATCTGTCAACTTCAGCTCTATTATGCTTTCAATACCGGTCATTCCAAGTGTCACGGGAACACCAAAGAAAATTGCGTCCCACCCATACTCACCTTCAAGGTAAGCGGTACAAGGAAGCATTCTTTTCTTATCAAGAAGAACCGCTTCGATCATCTTGACCACGGAAGCACCTGGAGAAAGAAACGCGCTTCCTTTTTTAAGTAGACCGACAATCTCTGCACCGCCATTACGGGTGCGATTCACTAGTCGATCAATCTGCTCACTATCCATCAAATCAGTAATAGAAATACCAGAAACAGTAGTGTACCTGGGCATGGGA
>CAJWZY010000174.1 GCA_913050545.1 uncultured bacterium
TCTCATCCAGCTGAGCAGCCTTTACCCTCCCCGCCATTCGGTTATTATTCATTTCCTTAAATGAACTCAAGTTGCAAACTTGACAGGTCCGTCACAATCCATTCATTTATCCTCCGGAAACTTCCCCAAATGGAAGACCGAGTGAAACATACCAGGGAGCTTGGCCTTGATAGATTTTGAATACCAGTCACCCTCCACCATCGAGGAAGCCGTCAGCGTTCTTGCTGAACACGGAGACAAGGCGGCGATCCTTGCCGGTGGCACTGATATCATCGTCCAGTTGCGCGAGGGGATGCGTCAAGCGGAAGTCGTTGTCGACGTTAAAAAAATACCCCAGCTGACAAACATCGAATGGAGAGAAGACGGGGGGCTCGAACTGGGCGCCTCCGTGTCCTGCACCCGGATCTACGGGGACCAGGCGATCATCGATGCCTATCCCTCCCTCGCTGACTCAGCCCGGATCATTGGCGGCTGGCAGATCCAGAGCCGGGCAAGCATCGGCGGAAACCTCTGCAACTCATCCCCTGCGGCTGACAGCATCCCCTCCCTCATAGTCGAGGGAGTCACCTGTCGCATAGCCGGGCCGGACGGTGAGCGAAAACTCCCCGTGGGAGAGTTCTGCACCGCCCCGGGAAAGAACTGCCTTGGCGAGGGCGAATTCCTTGTAGGGCTTTCATTCCCTGCGCCGGCGACCAGGTCAGGCTCCCGGTACATACGGTTCATTCCCCGCAACGAAATGGATATTGCTGTAGCAGGAGCAGGCGCCTGGGTGCAATTGGACGAGGCCGGCGAGACCATCGAATCGGCGAGGATCGCCCTTGCTGCCGTCGCCCCCACTCCTCTCTCCGCAGATGAAGCCAGCGCCTGGTTGGCTGGCAAGCCCGCCACGGACGAAACCTTCGCCGCTGCCGGAGACCTCGCAAGCAAGATCGCATCGCCGATCAGTGACCTCCGTGGTCCTGCGGAATACCGGGTTCATTTGACAGGAGTTATTGTCAAAAGAGCCCTCAACGGCGCGACTGGACGAGCCCGTGGAGGAGATCGGAACCCCGTGATCCCCAATGGACTGAAGAAGTGCTGAGACAGCGGCCACCTAAAGAGCTGGAGCAATTATTTAATGGGTAAAAAAATACACGTCAGTACGACAATCAATGGAGAGGCCGTTGAGTTTCTCTGTGAAGCCCGCCAGAGCCTCCTTGAGGTACTCCGGGACACGCTCGCCCTCACCGGCGCCAAGGAGGGCTGCAATAACGGAAACTGCGGCGCCTGCACGATCCTCTTTAACGGGGCTCCCGTCGACTCCTGCCTTGTGCTTGCGGTCGAATCCGAGGGTGCTGAGATTGAGACCGTTGAGTCCATCGCAACCGAGGGCCATCTCCATCCTCTGCAGGAATGCTTCCTGGAAGGTGCCGCCCTTCAATGCGGAATCTGCACTCCAGGATTCCTGGTGTCCGCCAAGGCCCTGCTGGCAGAAAACCCCGATCCCACCGAAGAGGAAATTCGCTTTGAGCTATCCGGCAACCTCTGCCGATGCACGGGATACGACAAAATCATCCGGGCGGTCCAGGCCGCATCCGGCCGAATGAAAGAGGTGAACTGATGGCGGATACATATAAAAACTCGCAGGTGATCAAGGATCCCGACGACAACTACAAGACCATTGGAACCAGGCCGATACGCCACGACGGCGTTGACAAGGTGACCGGGCGAGCCATCTATGGCAACGACGTGAAACTGCAGGGACTGATCGAGGGAGCCATTCTCAGGAGCCCTGTTGCCCATGCACGAATCCTCTCCATCGACACCAGTGTCGCAGAAGCCCTGCCCGGGGTTTTTGCGGTAGCGACCTCGGCCGATCTCCCCGAGGCAGGAGACAAAATTGCGGACCTTGGCGAGGGCCCTGTAAACCTCGCCCACCTCTCGGCCAACTGCCTTGCACGCGACAAGGTCTTTTACAAGGGCCAGGCGGTGGCAGCGGTAGCCGCCTCCAACGTCCATGTAGCCCGGGAGGCGCTGGAGCTGATCGAGGTTGAATATGAGCCCCTCCCGGTCCTCACCTGGGTGCTGGATGCCATGAAGGAAGACGCGCCGATCCTGCACGAAGAACTTCGAACCAACCAGATGGGCAAGAAGGGCGAATCCCCCACCAACATCTGCGATCACCTTCATTTCGAACAAGGCGACCCGGACGAAGCCTTTGAAAAGGCCCACCTCGTAGTTGAGAAGGAATTCAAAACCCAGACGGTCCACCAGGGCTACATAGAACCCCACGTCGCCACGGCGCATTGGAACCAGGACGGACACCTGACAATCTGGGCCTCGACCCAGGGCTCCTTCAGCGCCAGGGACCAGACCGCCGAGACCCTGGCACTCCCGACGTCCAAGGTGAAGGTCATCCCCTGCGAAATCGGCGGCGGCTTCGGAGGGAAAATCCCGATTTACCTCGAACCCGTCGCTGCAGTGCTCAGCAAAAAGAGTGGCCGGCCTGTCAAAATCCAGATGACAAGGGACGGTGTTTTTGAAGGAACCGGGCCAACCCCTGCTTCCTTCATGAGAGTGAAGGTCGGCGTCGACGAGTCAGGAAAGATCACGGCAGCAGAGGCCTGGCTTGCCTACGAATCAGGCGGCTTCCCCGGCGGGGTAATCGGCCCCGGCTGCATGTGCGTTTTCAGCTGCTATGACATTGAAAACGCGAGGGTTGACGGCTTCGACGTCTGCGTGAACAAGCCCTGGACCAAGGCCTACCGGGCACCCGGTTCCACCCACGTCGCCTTTGCAATCGAATCGGTAGTAGACGAGATCGCCTCCAGGCTGGAAATGGACCCGATCGAGCTTCGCCTGCTCAACGCGGCAAAGGAAGGCACCAAGCGTGTCGATGGCCCGGTCTATCCCCGCATTGGCCTGGTAGAGACCCTCGAGGCCGCCAAAAATCATGACCACTACAACGCGCCCCTCGAAGGCCCCTGGCGGGGTCGCGGAATGGCCTCCGGGTTCTGGTTCAATATCGGCCTCAAATCTGCCGTCACCGCGCACGTCAACAACGATGGAACGGTAACCCTCCTTGAGGGCTCGACCGATATCGGCGGGACCAGGACCTCTATTGCGATGCAGCTGGCAGAGACGCTCGGAATTGCAGCCGAGGACATCAACCCCAAGGTTGCCGACACCGACAGCGTAGGCTATACCGACATTACCGGGGGCAGCAGGGTCACCTTCGCGACCGGACTTGCGGCAATCGAAGCCGGCAAGGACATCATCTCCCAGATGAAGGAAAGAGCGGCCAGGCTGTGGGAATGCGAGCCTGCGGATGTCGAGTTTGCCGAGGCTCTTTTCAGCCGGGGAGATGACTCGATCAGCTTCAGCGACCTTTGCGCAAAACTCAGTAATACCGGTGGCCTGATTACTGCAAGAGCATCTGTTGACCCGCAGGGTTTCACCAATGGATTCGCGGTACACATCTGCGATGTCGAGGTAGACCCGGAAACCGGCAAGGTTGACATCCTCAGGTACACTGCCCTCCAGGATGCAGGAAAAGCCATCCATCCAAGCTACGTCGAAGGCCAGCTCCAGGGCGGCTCAGTCCAGGGAATCGGCTGGGCGTTGAACGAAGAATACCTTTTCGATGACGAAGGGAAAATGCTCAACCCCACCATGCTGGACTACCGGATGCCAACTGCTCTCGATGTGCCGATGATCGACACAGTCATCATCGAGGTCCCCAACCCCTCCCACCCCTTTGGTGTCAGGGGAGTCGGAGAGCCGCCCATAATTCCACCGCCGCCAGCGATCGCCAACGCAATCAAGAACGCGACCGGGTTGCGCATGACAGAACTGCCCATGTCACCGCCCAGGATTTTTGCAGCCCTCAGGAATATGGAAAACGGCTCCAGCGGAGAGCAGGAACTTTAATGGCGACCGTCCATATACCGCCGCAAATGCAGGAATTAACCGGCGGGCGGGCAGAAGTCGAAGCTGAGGGGGTGAGCCTGCGCCAGGTGGTCAGCCATCTCGAAACAAGCTACCCGGGCTTCAAGGAACGTCTTCTCAAGGATGACATGGTAGCCCCCGGCCTTGCTGTCTCCATCGATAACGTAGTTACCTCCCGGGGGCTTTTCGCCGAGGTTGACCCGGCCAGCGTCATTCATATTATTCCGGCAATCTCGGGCGGCCTCCTTTAAGCTTTCAGGCAGCCCCCATACCTGTCCCGGAGCAACCCATGAGAATCTCGACCAGGGCCTTCATAGCATTCCTGCTCTTGCCCGGGCTTGCCGCTGCAGTCCATCCCTGCGCCGCCGCAGACCCTGAAGATAAACCCGTAGCCGAGCTCATCAGCCAGACGCGCCGGGCAGTGGCGGCAATCGCCTCCTCCGACCGAAACGGCGACAGCTCCGGGGTCGGTAGCGGCTTCTTTGTCAGCCCGGAAAACTTCCTGATCACAAATCTCCACGTCATCGGCGAAGGAAGGCCGTTCACGATAACCCTGCCGGATGGAAAGGTCCTTGAGCCGGAGGAGATCGTCGGGGTTGACCGGGATGCGGACCTTGTCGCAATCAAGGTCAAAGGAAAGGCCCCCGCCGGCCTCAGCCTTGGAGATTCCAGCATGGTTCGAACTGGCCAGCCGGTACTCACCGTAGGAAACCCCCTTGGCCTGAACAACAGTGTTTCACGGGGCGTGATCGCAGAGGAGAGAGAGCTCGAGGGCCGCTCAATGATCCAGGTCGCCATGCCTATCGAGCCGGGAAACAGCGGCAGCCCACTGGTTGACCAGCAGGGCAGGGTGGTCGGAGTGATCGCGATCAAGTCGGCCTCCAGCCTCGGATTTGCGGTTCCGTCCAACGCACTCAAGAGGCTTCTTGAAAACAAGAGGCCCATGAAGATCGCACGCTGGCTTCGCATCGGATCTCTTGACAGCCGGATGTGGAAGGTAGCCACCAGCGGAGGCAGCTGGCGACAGCGAGCCGGCCGCCTGATTGCCAGCGGCACGGGGAGCGGCTTCGGCGGAAGAATGGTCTGCCTCTCCACCCTTCCCGAAACCACGAAGACCTTCGAGATCTCCGTTGACGTCAAGCTCGAAGAAGAGAGCGGAGCGGCGGGGCTCGTTTTCCACGGTGGCTCACCAGGCAAGCACTACGGGTTCTACCCAACCAATGGAGCACTTCGCCTCACCAGGTTTCTCGGACCCACTCTTTTTGAATGGACGGTTCTCCAGACCGTCCCCAGCGACTCCTATCACCCGGGAGATTGGAACAACATCAAGGTCCGGATAGAGGACTCAAGGATCATCTGCTCAGTCAACGGGGACGAGGTGATCGACCTTGAGGACGAAGCACTTGGAACAGGGAAGGCCGGACTCTGCAAGTTCCGCACCCCTGCCGCTGAGTTCAGAAGATTCAAGATCGGACCGGAGATCCCGCCGGT
>CAJWZY010000175.1 GCA_913050545.1 uncultured bacterium
CCGAGTTCAGAGTGGAGAGCACGGTTTCCTTGCCCGGTTCGACAAAGAGGTCGGGGCCTTTTTCCGCGTACTGGATGAATTCTTCATCTTCGAGCAGGAACTGGAATTCCCGGCCGATTCGACCGAGGCAGGAGAGAAGGGGGTTGCCGATATCGATATGGAGATCATCGACAGAGAAGCCCTCCCCGTTCTGTTGCTGCTGGCGGGCGACCTTTTTGCGCTGCACGAGATCGGCTATATCCGCCCAGTATTCTCTGCACGGACTGAGCAGGAAGAGATGCACCTCGATGTGGTCTGAGAGCATCCCGAAAATATCGAGATAGAGTGGAGAAAGGGAGGGGATACCGAAAAGGGATATTCGCCGGGGGAGCTTGTCGAGGTCGATGGTCCCTGTTTCAAGGGCCTTTTTGATCCGGCCAGCCATGATGGCCGGATGGGTGATGCCCGCAGCAGAAATGATGGAATTCCAAAGCTTTGCCTGCCACTCTCCTTTTGGATCCTGGTCCCATTCCAGCGCCATCTGGGGGCGGAAATGAGAGTACTTGTCAAACAGGCCGGCGATATTCTGCGCCAGCTGGTAACCCCTTGTTCCCTGTTCGTCACCTGCCAGGTACTCTGCGATACATTTGTATTCCGGGTTTTGAAGGTCGCTGCGGATTTTTTCCAGCAGGTGCCAGAGCAGCTGGCCTTGCCCGGGCCATTTATCCTCGCTGTCGATGCCCTCGATGGACTGATAGGCCTGTTCAATCAGGGTGTGCGGAAAAGGGTAGCTGAGGTTGGCTGTGATACCGGTGCGCCGCGCAAGCTCCATGGACAACCAGTCCTGCATGCTGCGGCTCTGGACAACGATGGTTTCCGGGGTGATGGGAGAGCCTGCAGGCTCGGCGATCACTCCCTTGAGTGAAGTGCAGAGCTCTTCGAGCCGGTTACTCCTGTAAAGATGGATCATTCGTTATGCCCTGGACTGAGATCGATTCCTGAAGCGGAGACATATTATGAGGCTTCGGGGGGAATATTCCTGCCGGGCAGAGAATTTAATTCATATTTTTTCGAAGGAGCTCACTTTGCCGATGAGCGAAGTCGCAGGGAGCTTCAGGGAGAGGAGCAGCTCTCCTGTGCGGAGCAACCTTCGATGGGTCTGCATTCGAAGCCCAGGTGGTGGGGTGGGCCGCCCAGGAAGAGCCAGCCCAGGGCGGTGACGGCATCGGAAATATCGACGCGCTCATCACCATTGAAATCAGAGACAGCTATGCTGGCATCGCCGAAAAGGCCATCCTGGTCCGGACAGGGTATCCGTGTGGAGCCGGAGAAGAGAAAACCGAGCATCGAGAGGGCGTCAGAAATATCCAGTGATGAGTCCATATTGAAATCACCTGGCTTGATGGAGTCAGGTGGCAGCGTTCCGTTGATGGTCAGTTCGAAGTCGCCCATCCAGGAGCCAGCCACGGGCCTGCCGGATCCGTAAATGGCCACGTGGTATGGAATTCCTGCTTCTGTCTGGACGATTACGCTCTGCCGGTCCCTGCGGCATTCCACCCGTTCTGCCTCAACGCAAGACAGCTCCGTGCAGCCACCGCGATACACCGAGATTCCGGCCTGGATGTCAGTTGAAGAGCTGCAGGTGTCAAGCTCGACCTCGGAGCCGGTGCCGGTGAAGCGGTACCAGGCCATTCCACTCCGGGCGGTCTCGAGGCATGCGGGGGTGTCGTCGCAGGAGGCATGCAGGGTCGTGCCGGTTACCGAAGTATTCATTGTAAGATCGATGGCATCCGCGCAATTGTCATTGGCGGGGAGCTCGGGGTCTTCCAGGCATTCTGAAACCCTGATGCTGTACTCCCAGTCCCGGGTATCCGGCCAGCCTTCACAAGGGGATCTCGGATAAACGCAAAGGTAATAGATGCCCGGGCACAGGCGCAGGCTGAGGCAGGAGTTCTGCTGGTTATCGAGGCCCTCGGCTTCCCAGGATGGGCAGTTGTTGTTCTGGATAAAGGCCCGGCAGTTCTCCTCGTCCAGTATCTCGAGCGTCGTGTTGCAGATGGAGCTCGTTGAGAAGCTCACACAGCCGGTCTCAAGTTGTTCGTAGCGGAGGATGTCGTAGGGAGGTCCTGCACCGCCTGTGTGGCGGCAGTCGCTGTCCATGGAGAGGATGCTTTGCCAGGTTTCGCTGGCACCGATTTCACCGCTGATACAGTTCTCGCAGTCCTGTGCCTGCAGGCTGAAGGGAAAAAATCCCAGCCCACCAGCCAGCAGGAGCAGGGTCGGCAGGAGCCGTGAAGAATTGAAGGCCCGTTGGCCGTATCCGGTTGGTGTTTTCATGTTTTGTCGCCAGAGCTCAGGCTGTAGCAGGGACCCCGATTCTGAAACCGTCCCCAGAAGGTTCTATTATGAGTAGCCGATGGTGCAGAACTAAGGAAAAAGGCCCCATCTCCCGGCGACGTTTTAGAGGAACCGGGGGGCTCGGCTGCTTTCGTCAGCGCGTGGTTTTTCTGTTCCGGGTGTACTATCATCCCGCCTATGTATTCTTTTCTCCTGTCTCTCTCGATCCTGTGTGCAAGCGATGCCGCCCCCGGGCAGGCGCCCGATTCTTTCGAGCGATTTGCCCGCCTGGCACTTGATTGTCTTCACCGCGAATATCCCAACAAGCTCTCCCATGTTCTCCAGGGTGATCGGGATGCGAAGCCGCCGCGCGAGCTGACCCCGGTTTTCTTCGGCTGCTTCGACTGGCACTCCGCGGTGCACGGCCACTGGCTGCTGGTGCGCCTCTGCCGGATGAAACCGGATGCGCCCTACGTGGCAGAGGCACGGGCCGCCCTTCAAAAGAGCTTCAACCGGGCGGCCGTCGACCGTGAGGTCAAATACCTGAAAGGCAAGGGGCGGGGGAGCTTTGAGCGTCCCTACGGGCTCGCCTGGCTTCTTCAACTCGATACGGAGCTGACCGAATGGAATGATCCGCAGGCCCGGCAGTGGAAACAGGCCCTGGCGCCTCTTGCCGCCGAGGTCGCCGCGCGCTTCAAGTCCTGGCTGCCGAAGCTGTCTCACCCATCCCGCACCGGGGAGCACAGCCAGAGCGCCTTTGCTCTCGCCCTGGTTCTCGACTGGGCGCGAAAAACCGGCGACCGGGACATGGAGGCGCTGGTTATCCGCCGGGCGCTCGATTATTACGGCAAGGACAAGGGCTGGAGCTTTTCGTTCGAGCCCGGCGGCCAGGATTTTCTCTCGCCCGGCCTGGCGGAGGCGGATCTCATGCGCAGGGTCCTGGGCCCGCGTCCCTACGCTCTCTGGCTGGCGAAATTCCTTCCCGGGCTGCCTTCGGATGCTTCGAAGGCCTGGCTGAAGCCGGCTGTCGTTACAGATCGAAGCGATGGGAAGCTCGCTCACCTCGATGGACTCAATCTCTCCCGCGCCTGGGCGCTGGAGGGAATGCTCAGGGGGCTCCCGGCGGGTGACAAGAGGATTCCGGCGCTGCGCAAGGCGGCGCTCGATCATCGCAAGGCGGGCCTGGCGGCGGTGACCGGTGAGCACTACGAAGGCGGACACTGGCTCGGCAGCTTCGCGGTCTACCTCGTCACCGGCCGGGGGTATTGAGGCGCGCTGTCTATTCGCCTTCGCCGCCCAGCAGGGTCGAGATATGCGGCTCGCGCTCGACCCGCGGCATGACCAGCGGAGCGTAGAGCCGGCTGAAGGCTTCTCTCTCCTTGTGGGCCTCCCAGGCCTCGCGGTCGCTCCAGTGCTCGCAGAGAAAGAACCGGTCCTCCTCGGCCTGGGACTGGTAGACCTCGAAACGCTCGCAGCCTTCCTCCTGACGGGAGAGAGCCTGGCAGCGTTCCAGCAGTTCGCGGATCTCGGCAATGTCTTCGGGGTTCTTCACTTTCAGGCAGACGTTGATATGGAACATTGAAGATCCTCAATTAACGGTGAACTGGAGGATTCTCGCGGCGTGGCCGGCCTTCGGCCGCGACCTGCTCTCGCTGGTGCGCAGGACGAGGGTGTGCTTGCCGTTTTTGAGGTCGGTGGAGAACATGACAGTTCGCGGATAATGCAGTCCGCGGCTGTGGCGATGGTAGAGATCATATTTTTTGAAGGGGCCGCCATCGATGCTGGCCTCGACGGTGCCCGCGTCGGGGCCGGCGAGGAGGTAGGCGCCGATCGCCCGGCCGGTGAACTCCAGACTGCATTCGGCGCCGGGAGCGGTGGCGCAGAGGAGCTTTTTGCCGCCGAAGCGCCCCCTGAAGCCGCCGCGTATCTTTTTCCATTCGGGGATGTGGTTCTTCCAGCCGGACTTGACCGCGGCGGTGGCCGGGTCGATGAAAGCCCCGGCTCCATAGCTTCCCGCATCGAGCTCTTTTTTCGGCAGGGCGTGGGCGACCTTCGCCGCCTTGCCGGCCGCCTTCATGCTCCAGGATTTGGTGAGCAACTTCTCGATCATATTGGCGCACAGGCGATTACCATGCGGGCCGGGATGGACGCCGCCGAATTTCTTCCAGGTTAACTCCCCGGCGGTGATCAGGCGGGCAACCTCACGGACCAGGTGGATGGTTGAGACTCCATAGTGCCTGGCGACCTCCTCGTGGGCGCCGCTGGGGACGGGTTCTTTGCCGTTGCCGACCGTCTTGAGCATGCTGGGAGTCACGAAGTAGGTGATGACGATGTCCGCCATCGGGTTGTGTGTTCGCACCTGGCGCAGAATTCCCTCCATTGCGCGGACGCATTCGCGCCTGGCGTGGCGGGCATCGAGCTCGTCGTTGACGGCGTACTCGATGAAGATGAGATCGACAGGTCCTTTTGAGAGGACGTCTCTGCGCAGCCGGAAAGCTCCGGTGGTCGAGCAGGTCGAGGCGATCCCTGCATTGGTGAAGGTGAAGCTGGTTTCAGGGAAGCGCTTGCGGAGGAAGCTGTAGAGCATGGGGCGGTAGCCGTTCATCTCGGTGATCGATCCGCCGATGAAGGCAACGTGTCCCTTTTTCGTCGTGCTGAAGGTGAAGTGGCTGTTGAGGAGGTTCCCGCGCAGGTGGATGTTGGGGCCCGGGGAGGCGGTCTCCTCGCCGCTGGCGGTCCGCGCTCCGAACAGAAGCCCGCCCAGGAGGAACAGGAAGCCCACCACCCACAATGAGATGTGGTATTCCCAGTAACCGGTAAAAAGCGTCGGTGCCAGCACCGCCACAAAAAAACCGCCCATGGCACCACCGGCGGAAATACCCAGAAAATATTGAGTGAGCCGTGCCGGCTCCGGTCGCAGACGATAGAGCTCTCCATGGCAAACCATGCAACTCACAAACAGCGCCACGCAAAATAACACCACCTGCCCTACGATATGAACATCCACCCCCTCGAACATCACCCACACCACGCCCACCCAGCAAACGATCAGCAAAGGTGCGTAGATTTCGCGCACGTACCAG
>CAJWZY010000176.1 GCA_913050545.1 uncultured bacterium
TATCGTAGGCCTCGACCACGGCGCCGAGTCTCTTGGCGGTGGCGATGGCCTGCAGGCCGGCGACCCCGGCTCCGAGGACGAGAACCTTAGCCGGGGTGATGGTGCCGGCGGCGGTCATCAGCATGGGGAAGAACTTGGGCAGGATCTCCGCGGCGATCAGGACGGCCTGGTAGCCGGCGATCGAGCTCATCGAACTCAGCGCGTCCATGCTCTGGGCGCGGGTAATGCGCGGCATGAGCTCCATGGCGAAGCTGCGAATCTTTTTTTCTTCAAGCCGCTTGACCGTTTCGGGGTTGCTGCCCGGGAAGAGAAACGAGATCAGCGCGCTTTCATCCCTGAATCGTTCAACCTCGCCCTGGCCATCTCCGCAGTCAGCGGCAGGTTCACGGACCTTGAGGATGATGTCGGCACGGGCATACAACCCGGCGGCATCTGCCTCGATGCCTGCCCCTGCCTCTTCGTAGCGGAGGTCACTGTAGCCGGCGGCTTCCCCGGCCCCGCTTTGCACCAGCACCTCGAGGCCGGCCTCGATGAGTTTCCTGGCGCCTTCGGGAACGAGGGCGACTCTTTTCTCTCCGGGTAGTATTTCTTGAGGTATGCCGACTATCAAGGTTCATGCTCCAGGGGTTACTTGGCG
Source organism: uncultured bacterium (assembly GCA_913050545.1). Lineage (GTDB taxonomy): Bacteria > Planctomycetota > UBA8108 > UBA8108 > UBA8108 > UBA8108. The sequence continues at coordinate 638 of CAJWZY010000176.1, forward strand.
TTCAAGTTTATATGCTGAAAACTTTTTATGGTCCAGCATTACCAGTTGGAACCAGCCGCTTTGTCCTTCCATAATTGAATCACTCTTGAGGCGGCTGAGCTGTTCACGCCCCTGTTATTCCCTGCGAAACCGGCTTCATTGAACCATGCGCTTTTTTTTACTGATCCTGATTTTGTCGATGGCCGCTGTTCCCCTGCCTGCAAAGGAGGGCGATCGTGTTGTCCTGAAGGATGGCAGCCTGGTTCACGGACAGGTTGAATCGCTTTCCGACGGCAAGCTCAAGGTGAAAACCGGTTTCTCGGGTACGATCACCATCGAGCTGGAAAAGATCTCCCGGCTGGAGGTTTCTCGGACGCTCGCATTCAAGCTCGAGGATGGTACCGAGCATTCCGCTACTGCAGCCAGTCCCGAGGACGGCAAGGTTGAGCTTACCCTTGCGGATTCCGGGCAGAAGCTCTCCATCGACCTCGGCAGTATCCAGGCAATCAATCCCCCCGGCGGGAAAAAAAATACGACCCGGGGGGCTGTCAATTTCGGGGGAGGGGCCACGGATGGAAACACGCGCGCGAAATCGGTCAGTTTTAACGCCGATCTTGAGAGCCGCTTCGACAGCCATCGCTTGTCGGCAGGTCTTGCCTACAATTACGACGAGGACCTCGGTGGGCTGACGGCCCGCAACAGCAAGGCCAGGATCAAGTACGATTATTTTCTGACCGAGAAGCTTTTCCTTTTCGGCAGTATCCTCGCCGAGGAGGACAGCTTCCAGGATCTCAACCTGCGCACGGCCCTCGCGGGTGGACCCGGTTACCAGTTTCTCGAGGCGGGGGATCTCGAGCCTGCTTATCTCAAGGGACTGGCCGCTTATGGTGAGCTCGGATTGTCTTACGTGGACGAAGATTTCCTCCAGGCCGGGGACAAGTCCTACCTCGCGGCGAAATGGTCACTCAATACAGACTGGAAGATCCTGCCGCGGCTCTCTCTCTTTCATCATCACGAAGGCTATCCCAGCCTCGCCGATATGGATGATTTCTACATCACGACGGAGACCGGGATCCGGGTGTCGATCTTTGAGAACTTCGTATCGACCCTGCAGGTCAACTGGCGCTGGGACAACTCGCCCTCGCCGGGCTTCGGGCGATCTGACACCAACTACCTGTTGACGCTCGGCTACACGTTTGACTTCTGAGCCGGCTTGTCCCCGGCTTACCGCTGGCGGCGGATCGTTTCGAGCCAGGCCTTTTCAAGCGTGTTGAACTGCACATCCTTGAAGACGATGTCGCAGGCCTCGACCGGGTCGGTGCCCTTGTGCAGCTCCCAGAAGTAGTCCTTGTAGAAGGCCCTCACCTTTCGCTGGATGGTGGGCTTGGGGTGCTTGAAGTTGATCAGGAAATGGACGAAGGACCAGGACTGGGCATAGGCGAGCCCGACGACGTCGGGCCGGTAGAATTGCTGGTGGTTGAGGCGGATGAGCTGGTTAAGGGGGATGATGCGCCCGCGGCGGAGATAGAGCTTGAGCACATTGCTGCGCCCGACGTTGAAGGTGTTCATCTTTGCCCTGCTGCCCTTGATGACCAGCGGTGAGATGACCTCGGCAAAGCCCTCGTCAAACCAGCGTGGTGAGTTGGGGATGTAGAAATCAAAGTACTGGTGCCAGCCCTCGTGGTAGAGGCTGTAGAAGGGATCCCGGCCCTCGGCCTCCCGCTCGGTACGCCGGTAGCCGACCAGCTCCTTGCTGCCGGGTACGTAGTGGGCGCCGGCCATTCGCGGACCGCCGTTTTTGTGGTATTCACCGGCATCGCGGTAGAAGCGGAGAATGTACTTGTAGGGGATCTTCTCGGCGAATTTGAACAGGTCCTGGTAGATCTGCTTGGTGACGATGTCCATCTTCCTGCCCAGCTCCTCGGTGGTCTCCTCATCGCAGGTCGAGAGAATGTGATAGTACTTTGTCTCGTGGTGGATGGCGCCCTTATGTCTTTGCAGGAAGCTCTTCGCCTTGTTGACGTTGATGACGCCCCAGTCGATCGGGATGCCGTACTCGGCCAGGAAGGTGTTCAGGCGCCACTGGTAGTTGCCACGGCCATCGATCATGTCGATCAGGTCCTGCGAGGAGCGCAGGCCGGGTCGTTCGTAGGGCTTGGAGGTCGGCAGGGTGAGGAGCCCGCTTCTGCAGACCAGCATCCACAGGGAGTGCGCGCTCTTTTTCTCCAGCGCCTGCTTGAGGTGGTTGACCGCCCTGATCTTCTTGGAGGTCGGCCGCTTCCAGAAATCAGACTTCTTTTTCTTTTTGACCTCGGGTTTCTTTTCGAGCTTGCCCTCAACCAGCTTGTAGCCGCGCTCGAGTTTATTGGCGACATCACTCTCCCGCAGCCACCCTTCGCCGTCCTGGGCTTCGCCGAGAAAGAGGTGGTGCTCGCGGTTGGATGAGTCCTTCGCCAGCAGCTGCCTTATGCAGGCTCTGCGTTCGGGCCCCAGCCCCTTGTCTTTGGCGAATTTTTCGAGCTTGACCCAGTCTTCATGAGTCCTGGCACGCTTGCGGTATTTTTCAAACAGCTCAAGAGCCTTGGCATCGGAGGTGCGCTTGATCCTGGTGACCTCGCTGCGGGGAATGAAGCTCTTGCCTCGCCAGCTGTCGATGACGGCGTACTTGCTGGTGAGATCAAGCAGGGTGCCCTTGTATTTCCGCGCAAAGATCGGGTTGATCGAGTCTCTCTCCAGCGGCTTTCCCGGGTTGCGGTAAACGGTATCGAAGGAGAGAGCCTTTTCTTTTTCCTTGTCGATGGCCCGGTCGATGGCCCGGTCGATTCCTGGAGCGGGGAGGGCGCAGGCAAGGATGAGCCAGGCCCCGGCACCGGCTACCAGCCAGCAGCGCAGGGTTCGCTTTGTGGAGAAGAAGATAGGCTCGCGGCGCATGGGGATGGTTGTGTTCTTTCTCAGGACTCTCGTCGGTTATGCCTAGAAGTCATTTTTCGACCGACCCCGCAGAATTGCCAGAAAAAATGGTGCGGCTACCCGGTCTCCAGGGATTCTCTTTAACCGGGTTCCCGGACCTGGTTGGGCAGGGGGCTTTTCTCAAGGCCGGCGACCAGGTTGTCCCGGGCCATCTCAGCCATCCTGAGCCGTGAGCGCCGGGTCGCGCTGCCGAGATGGGGGGTCAGCACCAGGTTGTCCAGCCCGAGCAGGGGGTGGTCTCTGGGCAGTGGCTCCGGCTCGGTTACGTCGAGTGCTGCGCCGGCAATCCAGCCTTCACTGAGGGCGGCATGGAGGGCTTCCGGATCGACGACCGGTCCTCGTGCGACATTGACAAGGACGGCATCCTCTCGCATTGCCCGCAGCTGCTGCTCGCCGATAAGTCCTTCGGTCTCTGCTGTAAGCGGTACGTTCAGGGAGACGAAGTGGGCCTGCTCCAGCAGCGTGGCGAGTTCTGAGTATTCGACGCCGAGGGCTTCCTCTGCTTCGAGGTCCCGGTTGCGGTTGTGGTAGAGGATCCGCATATCGAAGCCACGCGCACGCCGGGCAACCTCCCTGCCGATCCGTCCCATGCCGATGATGCCCAGCGTACTGCCATGGACTTCCAGTCCCGGGAGATTACTCGGGTCGTAAGAGGTGAAGCCGGGACTCCTGGCGAAGTGGTCCCCGGTCACGATGTTGCGGGCCGCCGCCAGCATCAACGCCATGGTCATGTCGGCGGTGACACCATCGACGGCGCCGGGGGTGTTGCCGACCGCGATGCCGCGGGCCTCGCAGGCCCCGACATCGACATGGTCTACCCCAACCCCGAAATTGCTGACCACCAGCAGGTTGGGAAGCCGGTCGAGGAGCTCACCTGCCACCGGGACATGGCCATAGGTGTAGATTCCCCTGATGGAATCGAGCAGGTCACCGGCCGGTTCCTCCAGGAGGCTCCATGGATAGATCTCACAATGAGGCGCGAGGGTCGCCTCGAGGAAGCCCGGCAAGGGGATGTCTAACAGGATTCTTGGTAGTGACACCTGGATTAAAACCGCCTGTTGATCCTGTGGGATTCGGTAGAGGGGGTAGCTTTTTATCGCCCAGTGGGATAAACGTACTGAAGCGCCTGTGAATTGACAGTATGAAGCAGTCCTCGGTCGCGAGTCAACGGCGCTGCGCGGCCGGCTGCCGGATAACCATCTATGCCATTGATCACTCTTCCAGACGGAACGGAGCTCAGCTACGAAGCCCCGGTTACGGCACTCAAGGTCGCCGGCGATATCGGTCCGCGCCTGGCCGAGCAGGCCCTCGGCTGCAAGGTGGACGGGGTTCTCAGTGATCTCTCCACCGAGCTCACCGGCGACTGTTCGCTTTCGATCGTGACCCCCACTGACCGCGAGAAGAATCCCGACCCCGATGCGCTCTACCTCCTGCGGCACTCCTGTGCACATGTGATGGCCGAAGCGATCCAGCGTGTCTTCGAAGGAGTCGAGCTCGTTTACGGTCCGCCCGTCGACCAGGGCTTCTATTACGATATGTCCGTGCCTGCCGACCGCCCGGTATCGAGTGAAGATTTCGAGGCGATCGAGAAAGAGATGGCAGCGATCATCAAGGAGGATCGTCCCTTCTGCCGTTACGAGACCGCCGGCGCTGAGGGCATCAAGAAGCTGGAGGATGAGGGCAACAAGTACAAGCTTGATAACGCCCGGCGCGCCCTGGAGGCCGATTCGGAGGCGGCGCTTTCTTTCTACGCGACCGGGGAGCCCGGTAAGAACTGGGAGGACCTCTGCCGCGGTCCCCACGTTC
>CAJWZY010000177.1 GCA_913050545.1 uncultured bacterium
CTGGGAAGCGGAGCTGGATCCTCCGGGACTCTACCAGCTGAGCGTCCGGGCAACAAAAGATGGGCGGGAAAGTGTCATCGGCCCCTGCACCATCCTCACCGGATCCGGCCAGGTCATCGAATCGCAGGAAACAGGCGGACGGCTGCCCATCGACCTCGCCTTCGATGGACGCGGGCGGCTTGTCGTCACCGATGGCAACGAACGAACCCTCACCGTATTCGAAAGCGACCTTGGCAGCGAGCCGGTCGAGATCATCCCCCTCGACGACACCTTCGCACCGGAGGAAGAGTTCATCTCTGGAATTGCACGCGGCCCGCAGCCGGACACCTTCTTTGTCTACAATTCCACCCGTCATATCATCGCCCTCGTCGATCTCTCGGGCCAGGCCCTCGAGGTCTTCGCTGTCGACCTGCCCAACCTCAATGAAGATTTCGACCCCGAAGACCCCGAATCGGAAGAGAACCTCGGGGTGGTGATGGGAATGGTATTCGATCCAGCAGCAGATGCCGGGCAGGGAGCGCTCTGGCTCACCGAGGTCGTTGAGGATATCGTCTACCAGGTTGACCTCAGCGGACGAATCCTGAGACAGTTCTCCAATCCTTATACCCGGATCCAGCAACCACCGCTGGAGGGTGTGTTCAACACCTATTCCGGTGGTATCTCACGGGTCCCCGGACGCGACGACCTGCTCTGGCTCAGCGGCGGCACCTACCGGGATTTCCGTCAGAAATGGATCGTCCTTGTCGATGTGGAAAGTGGAGAAATTGTCCCTGGATCACAGATCCCCACCACGGCCGTACGCGAAGTGAGCCGCGCGGGCAGTGTCGCGCTCGAGAATGTTCATATCGATGGGCAGTCCCGGTTCTTCGTTCTCGGTCTCGGCCAGCGCAACGCCCTGCTGACGGAGATTCGCCACAACCCACCGGCTACGCCGGCCCCGGGCTACCTCGAGTGCTACCAGCCGGCCGTAGAGGACCGGGTCGTCCTCCACTTCGTCAACAACGGTCCTTACGACACCATCGAGATCTTCCGTAACTGCGAACAGATCGCGACACTGGATGGAAACGCCACGGGCTACCTCGATGAGGTTGTCCCGCCCGGCTTACATGAGTACGGGGTGCGCGGAGTCCTGGGTGAAAACCCAAGCGAAACCATCCAGGCCTCTGTTCGCACGGGCCCGGGCGCCGTCCTGCAGCGTTCTATCTGCTGGCCAGCCCGGTCTCCCCAGCAATTTACCCGGGACCCCTTCGACGGCTCCTATTACGTATGCGTCAACTGGTATGGCGACGAGCGCAATGTCTACCACTTCGACCAGGGCTTCCGGTTTCTCGATGAGAGAGTCTCCGTGGTCGAGGAGAACCGCCAGATCGCAACAATAGCCATGCGCGCCACCTCGAGGCGTGAGCGCCTGCTCTATTACATCTCCTGGCTGCAGCCTGTGCCCCTCGGAGAGGTCGATCAGCAGCGCTTCTTCCTCGTCAGCGAGACCCTCTCGGGGCAACCTTTCGACTACGTGGAAATTCTCCCCCCGCTGCCCGGCAACGGCTTCATCACCTACCCCACAGGCCTGACCTGGGACCCCTTCAGTGACACCTTTTTCTACCTCGAGCGCAACAGCCGGACCTTCCTGCAGATCGACCCCGAGGGTAACGAGCTCAGCCGCTTCCCGCACCCGGCTCCTCCCTACCAGAATTTCATTTTCAACCTGGGCCTTGGTATTGATCCTGAAAACCGGACACTCCTGCTGACCACCGCGGGCTACGGCGACCACGGCATCACGAAGGTTCTCGAGATGGATTTCGAGGGCGTCCTGACCGGGTTCGAGCTGCCGCTGACCGGCCTTGGAAACGAGGTCCGTGACATCGAGTTCAACAACCGGGAGCTGATTGCCATCGGCAGCGGTTCCTTCTCGGAAATTCTCCGGTTGAAGGCGACAGATACCCTGCCGGCCCCCTTCCTCCGTGGAGATTCCGACTCCAGCGGCGGAGTCAACCTCACCGATGCCATCCACCTGCTCAACGTTCTTTTCCAGGGCGCCGACATTCCTGATTGCCCCGACAGTAGCGACCTCGACGATGATGGCCGCATCACGCTGACCGATGTAATCGTGATCCTCAATTTCCTCTTCCGGGGAGGTCTTGCCCCCGCCGCACCGTATCCGGAACCGGGCCAGGACCCCACCGCCGACGGCTTGCAGTGCCAGTAATCACAACCCGGTATATAGATTTCCTCCGATGATATTCAAATGGCTCAGGAAAAAGAAAGACGATGTGGGTGAGGGCGGTGAAGAAAGCTCCCTGCCGCGCCATATCGGGCATCTCTGGCAGGCGGTACAGGAAATCGCCGAGCGGGAGGACCCTGCCTGGAGCGACCGCAACGTGATCAGCTACTACCATGAAGGAGCAGAAGCCCAGAAGGACATCCTGCGCTGGCTGGCCATCTACCAGAGGGGCTTCGACCCGGACCACGAGTTCGCATTTCCCACCCACCACCCACGCTATAAGGGCTACTGCCTGGTGCAGCGACACTGGCCCGCAGGGAGCCGCTGGGAAGCTTTCAACGACCTGACCTGGGAGAAAGCACCCATCGAAGCCCAGGACGAACAGGCCGGGCTGGAGCAAGCCATCGACCAGCTCAGGTCTTGAGCAGGGACCGAGAGCGGAAAGACCCTCATCTCAGCCGGGCAGGCTCTTTTCCCAGCAGGCGCTCAAGCGCCTGCTTCACCAGGATGGTTTCTCGCTCACCAAGCCCCTTCTTCTGCCTGTGAGACTCGAGAACTTCGCGGGAATGTTCGGAGCGAACCAGGCCCAGCGAGTTGATCGCCGCCTGGCGAAGCTTGACCTCTGCGCTCCCCAGGAGCTGTGCAAGAACCGGAATCGATGAGAGCTCGGCGATCATCCCCAATGCCTCGGCCGCCTCCCTGCGAACCGCCGCCTGGTAGGTATCTGCACACAGCTCAGCGCAGAAATCCGCAGCTGCCCTCGAGCGAGTCTTTCCCAGCGCCCGGACCGCGGCTCTCGCCAGCTCTCCTTCACGCTTTTCTGCCTCAACAATCCCTTTCAGCCGGGCGACGCACAGGGGATCCTTGATCCTCGAAAGACGCATCGCTGCACCCGGGGAATCTTCGTTATCCAGGCGATAGATTCCTGCCAGGGTTTCACAGGCCTGCGGACTCCCAAGGGTCTCCAGGGCTGCAAGAATCGCTGCGCGCAGACCTGTTTCTGTAGAGAGCCTGTAAACATCGAAAAGCACCCGGGGCCCCGCGGCGCGGGCCTCGCTACCGCGCTCCCTGCCAAGGGCCTCCACCAGGGGAAGCCAGGAATCTCGATCGTCCGTGGACAGGGAGCCTCTCAGCGACTGCAACGCAGAGCTTCCCGCACCTGGAGAAGCGGGCGGCGAACCAGCCGGCTCACTCGTACTCAGCCAGCCGGCCAGGAGGCCGGCACCGAGCGCCAACGACGCGAATAAATATTTACGGGAGTTTTTCACCGGGAAATCCATAACAAGAAACGCACGCACCGGGCACCACTTCTTTAAGATTAGCCAATCTCCCCCTGGCAGGAAAGCCCCGGCTGGTTACCATCCAGATACAATTTTTCGTGCATCTACTGCAGCCATATTGAGAATAGGCGACCTGTAGAACCCATGCCCCCCCGCCGCCGTAGATCTCGATGGGACTCAACCCCATGTCCATTCCCAGTGATACCCTCGACGACCTGCGCTCCTACCTCAGCGAGTACTACGGCCGTGTCCTCCAGAAAACCGGGGACCTGGAACAAAACGCCTGCTGCGCTGATTCCACCCTCAGCCGGTATGCGGAAATTTCCGAGCTGATCCCCCAGGAAGTAAAAAACCGGAACTACGGGTGCGGGTGCTGCATCCCCGGCGATGACCTCGCCGGGCTCAAAGTTCTGGACCTGGGTTCCGGAGCCGGGCTCGACTGCTTCATCCTGAGCAGGTTGACAGGAGAGCAGGGCGCCGTACACGGCGTTGATATGACAGATGAGCAGCTCGATGTCGCCCGCAGAAACACCGACGAGGTCATGGCGGCCTACGGGTATTCGCAAAGCAACGTCTTCTTCCACAAGGGCTTCATCGAAACGCTGGATGCCATCGATGACTCATCAATCGACCTGGTCGTCTCTGACTGCGTCATCAACCTCTCTCCACGCAAGGAGAGTGTCTTCAGCTCGATCTACCGGGTCCTGAAACCCGGTGGGGAATTCTACATCTCCGACATCGTCGCCGACCGGCGCCCGGGCGAAAAAGTCCGGAACGACCGCAAGCTCCATGCCGAGTGCCTCGGCGGTGCTCTTTACGAATACGATCTGCTGGACATCATCGTGGGTGCCGGGTTTCTCGACCCGCGAAGCCTGGCTCGCAGCCTGGTGGAAGAGAATGTCGCAGGAGAACAGAACCGGTTTTTCTCGCTGACGCTGCGGGGATTCAAATTCGAGGTGGCGCTGGATAACCGCTGCGAAGACTTTGCCCAGAACGCGACCTACCTCGGAAGCTGTCCCGACTCTGAAGACAGCTTCCTCCTCGACCGCAACCACCTCTTCAAAAAAGACACTCCCCAGGCAGTTTGCAGAAACACTGCCAGGATGCTTTCGGAAACGCGGCTGGCGAAATACTTCGAGGTCACCGGGGAGCTCGAACACCGCGGTATCTTTGACTGCTCGGGCCCTCCGGCAGCAGAAGATCCCTCCCCCTGCTGCTGAGCAGCTGTCGCCTGATCTCTTCCACGGCTCTTCCCGGGTCGTAGAGCAGGAACACCCATCTTCCCGATAGCGGCCGAAGCGAGCAGCCGTCCCCTGCGCCCCATCGCGGCAGTTTTTCCTTCCGACTGAAGCCGCCGGTACACCCCGGTGAAAAACTGCCGGCCGGTTTGCACTTGTAAGACAAAGAGAATTATGATTTATAAATTACAAATTAACTTTTAAGATTCCCCATGCAGGTGCTTCCGGCAGCTGCGGTGGAAGGGAAACTCAGAAAAAGACAATGCCGAGGAGGAGTCGATGATCCCGAAGGATCCTTTCCTCCGATGATTGCTTTCTCTCCTTTCGCCAGAACCCGGAGCCGCCATCACCCTCTGAAGAGAAGGGCCAGGGCGAATCGAATAGCGGAAGTGAAGAGAGAAGTGAAGACCGCGGGCCGGGAGCCTCGAATCCCTGTCTGCTCTACAGCCAGCTGAAGAATTATTTTTACCCCGCCGGGGAGTCTATTGATTTCGAGTTTGCTTACCAGGCATATCCCTCGAAATCGTTGCGGCGTTCAGGGAACTCCTCGGCGGGGTTTTTCGTGCCTGCTTCCCCCCTCCCCCCCCTATCTCCCTCCCCTGCCCCGAAAATTGCCAAAATCTCACGGATTGCTAATTGACAAA
>CAJWZY010000178.1 GCA_913050545.1 uncultured bacterium
GCGCCAGCTTCCCCGGGCCTGGTCAGGCTGAAGGAGTTCACCTTGTCTCGCGCACGAATACCGATTCGAACTTCCTCAGCAGAGGTGAAGTTAGCCTTCTGCAGGGTCGAGCGAATCATTCCTCGAAGAATCCGGTCCAGCACCAGGACGGCGTTCGTCCTGGTCAGTGTGTTCCAGTCCGATGAGAGCCCACTGGTAAAGAAAACCACCTGCCCAGCCCCGATTCGCCGCTCGATAAACATGGGGTGGCCATTGTCGTACCTCGCCGTCACGACAGGAAGCAGGCTCTCTGCCAGTGTTTCTGGCTCCGCTGTGGAATCGCTATGCCTGATATCACGCGACCACTTGAGCCATCTGCCAACTTTCTCCTGCCTGTCTTCGCCGGCCGCTCGCTCCTCGCTGATCCTTTTAATTTCAGCCGCGAGAAAACTCTTCTTCGTCGTTTCCCAGGAAGAATCCTCGTCCCCGACATCGGCAATAACTGCTTTGAAAAATATCGGTGTCATATAGAGGTCTTCGAGCGCCGTATCCGACTCCCGTTCAACCTGGAAGCGCCGGGTCGAAAGGCTGTCAAACTGGATCTGGAAGGGTTCGATATCCTTGACTCCCTTCCCTGGCAGTTTGCCAACGACCTCTTCTCTCAGGGGAGCCGGCAGTATTCCTTCCCCCTTGTCACCCCAGCCATGATCCTGCCAGAGCTTCTGATCGAAGTCGCCACCGGCAGCAATAAAGACCTGCCCACCCTGCTCGACATATTCCCGGAGATCATCGATAGCCTCTTCCGGATTGTCCACCCCCGCAATAACCACCATGCGTGCATCGCTGAGATGCTCCCTGCCAACCTCGTCGATCCGTACGTGCACCTTCTTGATAAGCTGGCGTTCATCTCCCTGGTTGGACAATGTCGGAGCCAGCAGGTTGCGCACATGATACGTCTCTCCGTACTTATTGCTCGCAGGCGCTTCATCGGTTCCATACTGGTCGATAAAAACGACTGGAATGGCACTGAGGACAGGCACAACCAGGTAGCGCTCATTATCCAGCTTCAGATCGTCAACCACCGAGGTAAAGGCCTTCACCGTTGCATACTTGGTGCCGCCTTCTTCGAGATCAGGGTCAAACGGATCGAACTTGTGACTGAAAGCCACCTCCCGAACCTGGCCGGGCACCAGGTCGATCGTCTTCAGGGCAGGCGGAGCTCCATCGATTTCGAGGAAAACATCGATATTTTCAATCGTCCTCTCATCACCTTCCGCGGCCTCGTACCTGAGCTTAACAATAAACACGGTACTCGATTCGACATCGGCGACCTCGTCCTGAACCCGGAGATCTTCTATCCAGACATTCCCCTTTGCCACCTCACCGACCTGTACGACATTAATCTTTGTTACCTGGTAAGGATCGGACTCGTCATCGCGGCCAATGGACTTCAGCAGGCCGGAAATCGCCCCACCCCTGGGCCAGTTGTTCGCCTGCTGATCACCAAAGAAAACGAGATGCCGTGAGAGAAGCACCTTGTCTTCCACGGCATTCTTCACCGCGGCTTTCGCGAGAGTAAGAACCTCGGGGACTCCGGCTGTGCGGTCCAGGATCGAGATCTTATCGATCGCAGCCTGGGCATCCTCCCGGGTGGCGTGTGCATCCATGGTGAACTCGGAAGAATCGCTGCTGCACAGGGGCAGAACAGAGTACCTGCTTCCAAGGGGAAGGCTCTTCACCAGCTCTCGCGCAGCTATCTTGGCCTTGTCGAGGACCGTATCCCCTTCGCCGCCGTAGGACATACTGAGGCTGTTATCGATCACCAGGATTGCATGAACGGGGTTGTCCGCGTCTACGACGCCCCCATCGGACTTCGGCCGTGCCATTGCCAGGCCAAAAAACAGGATGCAGAGAGTCCGCAGAACAAGCAGGAATAAATCCCGAAGCCGGAGAATCCGCCGCTGGCGCTGCATGGCCTCCTTCAGGAAGTCCATGGCAGCCCAGTCAACTACCCGGAAACGGCGGCGATTCAACAGGTGGATGATCACCGGCCCTGCAGCAAGGATCAGGCCGGCGGTAGCAAATAGAGGTGTAAGAAAACTCATTTTTTCATTCCCTCCCCATAGAACCGGGGAGCTTCTCAGGCTGTTTTACTTTTTCTTCTTCTTGAGCTTACTGGCAATGCTGTCGATCTTTCCTTCCTGGAGGATCGGCAGGTAACGGTTTGGCATAGCGAGGACAAAGCAGGCAACGGCCGTCCCGTAGAGATCTCCGGGCTGTCCACCCACTCTCTTGTGATCACGCCAGAGGCCGTCCTGTGTTGAATCGGAGGCGTTGAGCATCTGGCTGGCAACCAGGTAGTTGCGCAATTTCGGATAGGATTGCTTCCAGCGGGCTCCACCTGCCTGGTAAAGCGCCTGCCCCACGTAGTAGAGAGTGTAGGAATCCTCACAGGGAAGCTTCCCATTCCTGGAGCCGGGGAGCGTTTCCCTGCCGATCGCCGCCTGGATTACATCCATGTTCTTGCCGATGCGCCAATCGGAATACTGCCCGAACTCCTGCAGGCAGACGACGCCACACGCCGCCATAGCCAGGGTTCCATGTCCTCCTGAATAGGTGAACTGCCCCGCCTCGAGCATTGCTGCGCGCGGATTGCTCAGGCCGTTCTTGCCGGTCTTTGTCTTGTAATAGCGTCGAACACTCTGGATCGCGGACCCTACAACCTCGGGCGACACCTCCAGCCCGCTGTCCATCGCGCCACGAAGGGCCTTGGCCTGCATGACAACGAGACTCAGGTCATGCCCCCGACTCTGGCGACGGGCACGGTAGTCCCAGCCCCCGTCTTCGGCCTGGGTGTTGGCGATCAGCTTCAAGGCCTTATCGAGAACAGTGCTGAGCTTCTTGTCACTGGTCATTCCGTAGGCCTGCCCGAGCGCAAAAGTGGCGAGCCCATGATTGTACATGTCCCGCTGTGCGTTGGAGACATTGAGCAACCCGGACGGCTTGGCGTTGCGAATCACGTAATTCAGTGCCCTCTCAACGGTGCCGCCATAGCGGCCTCTCCCCGGGAGGTAGCCGGCTGAAAGAAATGCAAGGGCACCCATCCCCACGACCCCGAGATCATTGGAGTTCCAATTGCCTTCGGGCCCCTGGTTCTTCGAAAGCCACTGGAGGCCTTTCTGCAAAGCACGTTCACTTGCGGGAGTTGTCTCCCACTCACCCTGTGAAAGGATGGGCGTAGTTAAACAACTGATACTCAGTATCGAGATAAAAACTGACCTGCAGAAATGTCGCACCAAGCCACTCCCTTTGTCCGAACAATGCAGCTAAGAACTGACCTGGTTACCGGATTACCGGAACGCAGGTCCGATGAAACAAAGGTGTTTCCCAAACAAGTAAGCGAATAATTAGAGCAACAAAAGGCCCTAAACTCAAATGGAAGTCCACCCCTGGCCAGATAAATTTTGTTGCGCCCTCGCAATACCCTCAGAAAAACAAGACCAGGTAGGCGATGGCAAGGGCGATGTGAACCAGGGCGTAGGGCAGGGCCTTGCGGACAAAGCCGGCGAAGGAAAGAGGAATACCATACTTATGTATAATCGTGACAGCCACAAGGGTGGATGCTGACCCGATCGGTGTCAGGTTTCCGCCAAGGTTTGCCCCGAATATAACGGCCCACCAGTGCTGCTCGGGTACGGCGGGCTCTGTGGATACGAGTATTTTAGAGAGCATGGCTGCCAGGGGAATATTATCCGTAACCGAACTGAAAAGAGCAGAAACAGCCAGCAGGCCGGCTGAGGCCATTTCTCCGGGATCATCGATGAGAAAGGCAAGCCCCTTCCCGATGAGCTCCAGCACCGCTGCATGCTCCATGACGTTGATCACCACGAAGAGGGCTGCGAAAAAGCCCAGGAGATCCCAGTCGATGGCCTCATAAAACTTGTCGGCAACAGACTTGTAGCGAATGAGCATGATTCCTGCAAAGGCCAGGGCGACGAAACCCATCCCCAGGTCCCTTACATATGGAATCGCCCCGGTGGCGGCAATCGTGACGATAAACAGACCTGTCATCGCCGCCCCGAACCAGAAAAAGAACCTGCTCTCGATTCCATCATTCTCATCGAACCCGGCCACCTGCTCCTTTGCCTGCTGTCGCTCCTGCTCAGTGCCAAGGCGCCGGATACCGAAGAGCCTGGCGCCGAGGGCTATGGTCACAATCGTCGCGACAAGTACATAGAGACTCAACTGCAGAAAGAACTCAACGAAGCTGATCTGCGCGGCATTTCCGACGATGATATTGGGCACAGAGCTGACCAGTGTCAGCAATCCACCGATATTGGTCAGCAAGCCTTCCACCAGGAGAAAGCCGAGCAGCTTGTCCTCCCTTCCCAGCTTCTTGAGAGACACCCCGGTGAGCGAGCCGATGATGATCATCGCCGTAACATTGTTCAGCACAGCCGAAAAGACCACCGTCATCAGTCCGTAGAAAACCAGCAGCTTGAGCGGGTCTCCACCGGACACCTTGGTCAAGCGGATTGCAATCCAGGTGAAGAGGCCTGTGCGGGAGGTCACATCAACAAAGAGACTGGATCCCAGGATGATAGCGATCACCCCCCAGTCGATGGCCGGGATGTAGACGGGAATATCAACCTTGTGACCACCAATGTCATAAGGACCAAAGGGAAGCTCCAGGTAATGAGCCCCAAGCAGGAGGCTGATGATGGCGAACAGCCCGGCGATGACTGATTTCTTGGCGTGGAGTTTTTCCTCCAGCGCCAGGCAAAGGATCATGGCAGCCAGCACCCCGGCAAAGAGAATCGTGATCCCAAGGGGCACATTCCCGGCCTCCGCCGCGTGTTCTCCCAGAGCCAGACCCAGGTAACCAGGCACCTTTACCACCTTCCCTGTCAAAGAAGCAGCAAGGGGATCTCGTTCACTTCAACGGCAAGAGCATAGGCCAGTCCATGCATGGCAAGCTGGCCTTTCTCCTTGGTATTCATGACGAGAAGTTCAATCCCATTGCTTCTGACCAGTTGTCTGTAAGCCTCAACGTGTAACCCGAGATCAACAGTTTCCGTAATCTCCACCTCATTGCCCTGCGTCTCAACCTCCAGGCGGCAGGACTGGATATAGTCCCGGGCCTCCCGCAGGAGGCGCTCGAGAAGATCCTCTCGAGCCTGGTCGCTGTCAATGCTGGGTATTTTCCCGATGGCGTCGATGTAACGCTCAAAAACCTGCCTGTCCTCAAAGTTGGCCAGGTGCAGGACTCCGCCCGCCGGGGTAAAAAACAATGCCGCGTTTACCAGGCGGCTG
>CAJWZY010000179.1 GCA_913050545.1 uncultured bacterium
TGCTATACCGAGCTTTCTGAGCTTCCCTATCCGAAAATAGGCAAACAGATTGGAGTCGAAAGGCAGAGCATCGAGAAGCTCGGGCCTTTCTTCCTGCGCTCTAAGGATGACTTCATTGCAGCGGGCGCGGTTGAAATGGTACGAGAGGAGCTCAAGCTCCTGAGAAGGGAAAAGGAAGATATAGAGGCGCGTTTCGAGACCTTTGACGGTCTCGCCCGCAAACGCGAGGTTCTCCTGGAGGAACGGCACGAGGCGCTGGAGAGTGTCGCCCCTGTTCAATCCTCCCGCCTGCGCAAGGCAGGAGAGGAGTTCAAGAAAATAGAGTACCTGTGGAATGGCCTGACAGAAGACGCGATCAATGTCGACGATGCCATAGCGTATCTGAGCCACAACGTGGACTATCTCGTCAGCGCGAGCAATTTTCTGACAGCTGCCAAGGGGGCGTTTGATGTCGAGAGCTGGATCGACAACGACTTCACGGGAACACTCTTCAGGCATTCAAATATCGGCCGGGCCAGGGAGATGGTTTACGGTGCAAACCGCAACCTGAAGCTGGCTCAGAAAGAGCTGGTATGCGTGGTCAACATGGAGTTCGAGTTCAACCAGTTCGAGCCCATGCTTGTCAATTTCCTCGGATCCCTGTTCCATGACATCTTCCTCGAGGGCCGTCTCGGGGAGATCCTGGATGTCATGGAGGAGGTCATTGTCGAGAGCCGCAAGCGACTGGAGATGGTCCAGAAGAAGAGGGAGCAGCTCCGGAAGAAGGTTGAGAAGACCGAGAAATTACGCACCAAGTCGTTTAACCGCCTCGGTGGGGAAAAACGCGGGCGGGTGAACTGCAACTGAGCTTTGCAAAGGGGCCGCTCGGACGAATAAGCCCAGGCGGGCTCTCGTCAGGGAGTGCAGTTGAGGCCGTCCTGTGTGGGGTCCAGCGCCGGGTTGGGATAGGGTGGCGGGAGCATCGCGCCTCCGCGAAAGAGGAAGTTCAGGATATAGGCCGCATCAGCGACATTGATGGTCCCGCTGTCATTTGAATCAGCTGCATCGAGGCAGGTCACGGGCTCTCCTCCCAGGAAGAGGTAGCCGAGCAGGACGACGGCATCTGAAATATTGACCAGCTGGTTGCCGTTTGTATCGCCTCTCACAAAGGCCTCCGCGCTCAGCTCGATCGACTCGAAGAACACGGTTCCGCGGTTTTCGAGACGGGGGAGAACCGTTTGCGAATTAACCGTAAGGATGTTTTCAAGTGGTGGCTCACCGGCTCCATTGGTGAGCCTGAAAGGCGCTGAACCTTCGCTCGGTGCGAGGGGCGAAATGTCGGCGATAATGTTCAGGATTCTCTGGTTTGTTCCGGGAGCAAGGGTGCGTCCGTCGTAGGGCGGCTCGATATCGAAGATGATTCCCGAGGTTACATAGGGCAGCTGGGGGTCGTTGGAGATGTTGAAGGCAAGGAGTTCTGCATTGAGGTGGCGCAGGTCGCCGAGGAGATAGTCTACATCGACGACTTCGATAAACTCTGGATCAAAGGTCGCTGCCACCTGCAGGGCCTGTACCGGGACATCATGGGACAACCCGACGGGGATATAGACCGCCTCGAGGCCGGGGTAGACCCTCACATCTCCAATCCACATTCTGTTCTGTGCTTCGTTGACCTGCACCACCTGCTCCGGATCGGTTGTGCTGCTGCCTCCGGGCCCGTTGACGGTCAGCCGGATCCTGTATTCACCAGGCTCCTCGTAGGTATGGACCGGGTTCTGCAGCACGCTGGAGCTGCCATCGCCGAAGCTCCAGAGCCAGGAGGTCAGGTCTCCGGAGCTCTCGTCAGTTAACCGGATCTCCATGGGGGCGATGCCTGCTATTCGGGAGCTGCTGAAGGTGGCCTGTGGTGGGAGGGCATCTGTTGTCATGTAGAGCGAGTCGTCGCGTACGAATACCACGGGGTGGTTGCCGAAGCTGTCGGTGGAGTTTTCCGGTGTCAGCTCATTTGCAGGGCTGCTGAGGATCTGTTCGGGGGCGCTCAGCTCGCCGGGAGCTCCCCACAGGTGGTAGAGGTCTCCATTTTTCTGCCAGGAGAGAGCCAGGTTGTTGTTCGAATCAATATGGAGCGAGGGGGACTGGGCTCCGTCAGAGTCAAGAAGTAGAGGGCGCTCGAAGCCCCCGCTGCCATTGCCGGTGAGGTGCAGATTCCCGCCGGCGGAGAAAGCGATGAAAACCTCCGGGACATTTGATGCCGCGACCTGCGGTGGCGAGTGGGGGCCGGGGAGCTCATCGCTAATGGGCTCAGCTCCAGGGAAGGTCCGCGCCACGGCTGACTCGGTATCATGGGTGTAGTGAATGACCCCGTTGCGCAGGAAACAAACATGCAGCCCGCCCCGGGAATCGATCACCAGGTCCGGATTCGTTCCGGGGCCGAGCTCTGCGATCCTGCCCGCCAGGGTGGCGAGCTGGATAGTGGTTTCTCCCGTTGGGGTAAGAGCCTCCCATGCAAAATGTGGATTTCCCCGTGAGTCCAGCTCGATGACGGGGTTCCGGCAGCGTTCACCTGGGCTGGAGATGCGCTCGGGTTGGCGCAAAGTGCGGCCGATCAGGGCTGAATACCAGACCTCACTGCCAGGCCCATCGAAATTGGCGGGCAGGCTTCGATGCAGGTAGGAGAGGTGGAGGCTTACTGAAAAGAAATCGAGATCAGGCTGGGCAGCATCGGCGGCAACCAGGAGATCAGTTACCCGGCCGTCGGCCAGCAGGGTGTGGAGATTGAGGACTCCCTCGGTTACGTAGGCGATGTGCAGGTTCTCAAAGAGATCGGTCCCCAGGCAATAGGACCCGGCGTCCACGTTCGCTGAAATCATGTTGGGAGTGCGAAACTGGCCCAGCAGCGAATCATGACCCGCAAAAAGAGCCATTACCGCCAGGACAGCCCACCGCAACCGGGGACAGTTATTAAGTAGTATTCGAGTGTTCATTGGCCAGGAACGTATTGTGGCTGGCTGGTTGTTAGTTGCGCCGCCCTTGGGCGCAGAATTCAGACCTGATATGCAATTATCAGCTAGAGTCGAATTCTGCGAAGCTTAAAAATACCCAACATCTCAGGAATCCAGCAAAACAGCGGGTTCAGGGCTGGTTTGGAGGAGTTTAGAGGTGCTCTGTGTTATCCTTCCGGTGGTTTTTTTCAATTACCCGGGACGGTTTCTCCTTTGCCCGAGCCACACGAAAACATACTGCTGAGCCTCGCTGCTATTGTTGTGATGGGGCTGGGAGCGCAATGGATTGCCTGGCGTCTCAAGCTGCCTTCCATTCTGTTCCTGCTGGCGGCGGGTTTTGCTGCCGGGCAGGCGGGTCTTGGCTTCATCCATCCTGAGGAGCTGTTCGGAAATGTACTTTTTCCGATCGTGTCGCTCTCGGTGGCCGTCATCCTCTTCGAAGGTGGTCTGACCCTCAGGGTTTCGGAGCTTCGTGAAACCGGGAAGGTGGTGCTCAGCCTGATCCTGCTGGGGGCGCTGGTTACCTGGGGGCTGACCACGGCCGCTGCCCACTGGATTCTCGGTTTTGATCCGAAGCTTGCACTTCTCTTCGGAGCATTGCTGATCGTGACGGGGCCGACGGTGGTGCTGCCCCTCTTGCGGCAGGTCCGGCCGGGAGTCCAGATCAGGAATATCCTGAAGTGGGAGGGGATCCTCAACGATCCACTCGGGGCGATTGTTGCAGTGCTTGTTTTCCAGGCTCTCTTCTCCGGGCTCTCCCATGCAGGCGGGGAGCCGGGGTTGATGCCGGCGGTGGCGGGCTTGCTGCAGGCAGCCTTGATCGGGGGTGGGCTGGGTGTTGTTGGGGCGGGAGGACTGCTCTTCTGCCTGAAGAGGTACCTGATCCCTGATTTTCTGCAGAGCGCCATCACCCTGATGATGGTTGTCGTCGTCTTCGCCTTATCGAATGAGCTCCAGGAAGAGTCCGGTATTCTCGGTGTTACCGTGATGGGGCTCTGCCTGCCCAACCAGAGGTGGGTTGCGGTCAGGCACATCATCGAGTTCAAGGAGAACCTTCGGGTGCTGCTGATTTCAGCACTTTTTATCGTCCTCTCCGCCCGGATCACCCTGGCAGAACTCCAGCAACTCGGCTGGGGGGAGGTTCTCTTTGCCGGCTCCCTGATCCTCCTGGTTCGCCCGGCCTCGGTATTTATTTCCTCGATCGGTTCCGGGCTCAGCCTGCGGGAGAAGTTGTTCCTGTCCTGGATGGCGCCCCGGGGAATTGTGGCGGCGGCGGTAGCCTCTGTTTTCGCGCTGAGCCTGTCTGGAAAAGTAGAGGGTGCTGAGAAGCTGGTTCCTGTCACCTTCCTCCTGATCTGTTCGACGATCTTCATCTACGGCCTGACTGCGCGCCCGCTGGCAATCCGCCTGGGCGTTGCGCTTGCGAATCCGCAGGGAATTCTTTTTATCGGCGCGCATAGATGGGCGCGGCAGATTGCCGCGGTCCTGCGCGACCAGGGTATCGGTGTTCTCCTTGCCGACAGCAACAGGGCAAATATCAACAAGGCCAAGATGGATGGCTTCGACACCTTCCTGGGCAATGTGCTCTCGGAGGATTCCGCCGAGGAGATGGACCTGGGGGCGATCAACCGCCTGGTTGCCCTGACGCCCAACGATGACGCCAACTGCCTTGCGGCCCTGCATTTCAGAGAGGTGTTCGAACGCAGGGAGCTCTACCAGCTCAGCGACACGGTGGCGGCTGAACCCGCAGCAGGAGCCAATACCCACCTGAGGTGCAGGGAGCTTGGCACTGGAGGCCTGACCTACCCTGCCCTCGAGCAGCTCTTCCTGGCTGGGGGCGTTGTGAAGGCCGTCAACCTGGGTGACGAGTTTTCTTTTGAAGCTCTCCAGGCGCGGTATGGAGAATCCTGCACTCCGCTCTTCCTCATCGATTCCAAGGGAAGCCTGGAGGTCTTTACCAGCGATTCCGGTTTACACCCCGTTGCGGGTGACAAGATCATCCTGATCGCCGGGGAGGGTTCAACCGGTAGTGACGGCAAGCAGGAATCGGTCTGATCTAGTTCCGGCTGAGAACGCAGCGCAGCCCGACGGCATCATCCCGCAGGGTTGCCGGTGCCAGCCGGCGGAAGGAGGAGGAGAGCGAGGGGGCGTTGTCTTTCCAGCTGCCTCCACGCAGGACGCCCTGCCCCCGGGTGCCGCCTTCAAGCCAGGGCCGGGCATCGGCCGGCGCCTTGCTGTAGTCGGGGTGAGCCGGGTCTGCGCACCACTCCCAGAGGGAGCCGTGGATATCGTAGAGTCCCCATGGATT
>CAJWZY010000180.1 GCA_913050545.1 uncultured bacterium
GTCGAGAGGATCAGCGCTTGGAGAACTGGAAGCTCTTGCGGGCGCCCTTCTGTCCGGGCTTCTTCCGCTCGACTTCTCTCGAATCCCTGGTGAGAAACTTGCCTTCTCGAAGAACAGGTTCGTATTCGGAGTTCTTTATAAGGAGCGCACGGGCGATCCCGAGAGAGATCGCATCCGCCTGGGCGCTGTATCCGCCACCGTGTACCCGGACAAGGACATCAAAAGATTTTTCCCCGTCGACAGCCTTCAGTGCTGCCCTGACACGCTGGCGTTCTTTCTCGGTCCCGAAGAAGGTGTCTATGTCCTTCTTGTTAACCTGGATGCTTCCGCTGCCATCGAAAAGACGTACCCTGGCGACGGAGGTTTTCCTCCGGCCAGTACCCCAAATGAAATTAACTTCTTTTTTCGTAGCCATTAACTAACTGTAACCGTCTTCGGTGACTGGGCTTCATGCGGGTGATCAACACCTGCGTAAACTTTCAGGCGCTTGAGCATATTCCTGCCCAGCTTATTCTTGGGCAGCATTCTCCTGACCGCCAACTGGACTACCTTCTCAGGCTTGCTAGCTCTCATCTCTTCGAGGGATTTCTCCTTCAGGCCACCTATATATCCGGTGTGCCAGCGGTATTTCTTGTCGGCCTCTTTCTTACCTGTCACCTTTACCGATTCAGCATTGGTGACCACGATAAAAGCCCCGGAATCAACACCGGGGGTGAAGGTAGGACAATCCTTCCCCATCAGGGCAACTGCAGCGTGAACCGCAAGTTTGCCGAGAATCACGTCCTTGGCATCGATGTGAATCCATCTACGGACAACATCTTCTTTGCGTAAGAGAAAGGTCTTCGACATGTGAATTGCTTTGAAATCCTTCTGATTCCGAGTCAAAAGGGCGAATATTACATGCCCGCAAAGAATGAATCAACAGGAATTTAGAGCATCCGAATCACTATCTGGCGGTTCCCGGGACATCTCCACGAGGGCTCCAAGAGCTCCGATCAGCATTACCGCAACTGGAGTCCTCATAACTGGTACCGGAAACCCGCACAGCCTGCCTCCCTGTTCGCTGCACAGGTCTATTTCAGAGGTGCTGAAGCCCCCCTCCGGGCCAACAAGAAAAAGAGCGGGAGTAAGGCCATCTGGCCCTATAAAGTCGCTCCAGGAGGGCTGTAAACCGCCTGGATGGGCTATCCAGAGGTCTCTGGCTGTTTCTGTGTCAAGCAGGTCCCCAATCGAGGATGGTTCCCTAATATCCAGCAAACTGCTGCGTCCACACTGCTTGGCCGACTCGAGGGCAATCCGCCGCCAGCGTTCAATTTTACCGGACCCCGCAGCCAGGGAAATTTGTCCTCGTTCACTCACCAGGGGCACTATGCCCTCCAGCCCGAGCTCTGAAAGCATACGGATGGAAAGCTCGAAATTACGTTCCTTTACCACCGAAACACCCACCACCCAGGGTTTCAGCGGAGGCGGCTCGGCGGAATAATCATCTCCGACAGCAACCTTCACGAGCGGAATTTCTCCCTCCCGTCGAATCGACTCGATCACCCCATGGCAGACCTGGTCTCCACCCGCGATAATGATCACCTCATCACCTTCACCTCTTCTCATTACCGTGATGAGATGGTGCGACTCTTTCGCATCGAGAGAGTAGCTGCGCCCCTTGCGAGCACCGGGTAGCCAGATCCTGTGGAGTCTCATAGCTGCTGTTTCCCTTACCTGCTGCCGGTCTTTTTCTTTTCATCCCCGAGCAGCTTCGGCAGAACGTGAATATTGAGAATCTCCTCGATGTCGCGTCGCTCTTCCACCTTGTCCTCACCGAGTCCCTTGTGGTATTTCGACAGCATCTCGAAGGCCCGCTTCCACAACCCGAGCTTCGTATAGAGCAGGCCCATTTCTTTCTCTATCTCAGCGGTCGAAGGACCACGCTCATCAAAAATGCCAAGGCCTGCCGCCTTCTCGTAAAGCTCGATGGAATCAAGCGCTGACCTGGCCGACACCAGCCGTGCAAGGTTCAGGTAAGCCCCGGGCACCGCTTTCCCGGCAGGACCAAGAGCGTCGAGGTATTGCCGGTAGTAATCCTCAGCGCGAGCAGGCTCCTCAATTTGCCCGAAATACAGATCGCCCAGGGCGAGAAGCGTCTCCGGCCTGCCGGCTCCAAGGGCAAGGGCCTTCTCCAGGTAGCCAAGAGCCTGCCGGGGGCGAACAAGGTGAACCTCGGCCCGGGCGAGGCCCCGGTAACCTTCAGCCAGCTTGATGGTCTCTCCCACCTCGGCGGCCTTCTCTGCGATATGCGCCCAGCTCTGCCTGGCGGCCGGCCATTGCTTTCTCTGCTCGTGCCCCCGCGCAGTCTCCTGCATGCTCTCCAGCACCTTCCTGGCCTCAAGCTCCTTTGCTCCACGAGCGGGTCCTGCATCTTTTCGAACCTTGAGCTCCCTGAGGCCCTGCAGTGCTATGGAGTTGCGGGGGTTGACCTGCAGCAGTCGACGAAAATACTCTTCGGCCTTCTCCTTGCGGTTCCTCTTGCTCTCAATCGGGGCGATGCTCTCCAGTACCGCCACCGATACTGGATCAATCTGCAGCGCCTCCTCCAGTTTTGCCACGCAGGCATCGAGGTTCCCCTGGCGGTCAAAGACCTGCGCCCACCTCAGGAGGAAGCCGACCTTCTGCCCATCATCAGTTGCCGCCCGCAAGAGCCCCTCGATGAGAGCCTCGGCGGAATCAAAATCCTTCTTGTGATCCAGAAGGATCGTAAAAAGATACAGCTGTGCATTCAGCCAGTCGTCGGTGGACGGTTCGACGATTGAGGTGATCTCCTCGAGGACCGATATGGCTTCATCGATCTCTTTCCTGTTCATCAGGATCTGGTGAACCTGGAAGCGAGCAGCCAGCGCATCCCCTGAATCCCCGGCCAATTCGATGACCTTCCTGTATTCAAGAAGCGCTTCGTCGAGATCTCCTGCACGCTCGAGGCAGGTGGCCAACTGCCGGCGCAGGCCGAGCAGGACGGGCTGGGTAGATTTCGCCAATTCCTTTCCATCACTGTCGCTCTGTGAAAAAAGAAGCCTGAATTCGCGGATGGAATCCCTGAGATGTTCAGGGCTTTTATCTCCAAGTACTGAATAGCTCAAAGCCCGCTGGGCATGAATCCGCAGCTTGTAGCCGAGGTAGGTCTCCAGCGGCCGGTTCTGCCAGATCTCCAGGGCCCGGTCAAACTGGGCCAGGGCGGCCTCCAGGGAACCAGGCCTCTCGCTCTCGATAAGGGCATTACCGTATTCGAAGTGAGCCCGTGCGCACTGTGGCTGCTCCCGGACCGCCGAAGCATAGAGCGACTCGCGGGTGTCCCAGTCACCGTTTCGCCGAACCGCCAGGACAAAACAGAGAATCACCAGCACGGCAGTGATTGCACCGCCAGGGAATTGATTCCATTTCCAGACCTTCAGCAACAGGAAACCTGCAAGCAGGGCGATGCCGATCGACGGCAGGTAGACGAAATGCTCAGCGAACTGTTCGGCTATGGGAACAAACTGAAGCACAGGAACCAGGGTACCGAGAAACCAGAGTATCGCCAGGCCCGGCAAGCCCCCGCCCCTGCGGTAAGCCCGGAGAGACACCAGGACCAGCCCCAGCACCAGGAGCATGGATACCACCACAGCCGGTGGGCTGAAAAGCCCGCTCGATTCTGTGATGGCTGCATAAGAGTAATCGATGCTCTGTGATACCGGGAAGACAAGGAGCTCGAGGTAACGAACCACATAGAGGCTGGCATTGTAGATCACCGCCAACCCACCCCCACCCTCCTGCGAGGCGACAAGACCGGGGGTTGAAAGAGTGACCGCGGTTGAGGTCAGTGCAACCAGCCAGAGAAGGGCGTGGAAGGCCAGGCGGCGCCCACCCAGTACCGGGCGGCGAACCAGGTCAACCAGCAGGAGCACAGCAGGAAGCGTAACGACCATCTCCTTGGCCAGGAGACCTGCTGCAAGGAGAACAGGCCCCAGCAACAGCGTTCCCCAGCCCGGCTGCTGCGCCCTCGGGGTCCTCAGGTAGAGCACCAGGCAGCCGAGAAAAAAGAAGGTCGAGAGCACATCTCTTCGGGAGGAGATGTAGGTGACCGCCTCGGTCTGCACCGGGTGCAGGGCGAAGAGAAGGGCCGTAATAAGGCCACCTGCATCGCTGCCAAGCAGGCGCCTGCCGAGCAGGAAAACCAGCAGCGCGTTGAGAGCATGCCAGAAGATATTCTGCAGGTGAAAAAAGAAAGGAGGAGGAGGATCTTCACCCGGATTGAAATCCTTCTCGCTGAAGAAAACCGTCGAGAGGTAATAGTCGAGGTGGTAGGACAGGAAGCGCAGCGGCCTGTAATTGGCGCGCAGCCCCTCCCCGGACCATTGCCGCGAGGTTACATCGAAAGTCCCGGCAATCTCTCCGAGGACTCCGGGGCCCCGGGCGCCCAGGTCCTTGTTATCCCGGACCAGCTTCACATCGTCGAATACATAGGGCGAATCGAGAACTCCCAGGTAAGGGAGAACCGCTACCACTGCCACCACGAACAGAAGGATCCCGAGGTGCCGACCTTCGCCGGGAAGATCGTGATCGATCGCTTCCTTCCAGGATGTCTTTTCCACGCTGAACCAACTCATGCTGGTGATCCCTCCTTTGCCGCCTCAAGGAGGAATACATGTGCCAGCGAGAAGAGGCCCGGCATCAGCGCCAGCAGTGGACGCAGAAGCCAACGCACAACGGGCATCCTCGGGGGCGCGATGGAATCATCGAAACGTCCCAGGACCTTCAGCCCCGCATCCCTGAAAAGCCGCAGGGCAGACGGCCTGTCAAAATGATGCAAATGCGGATCGCCTTCTCCCCCCCGCTGCGGGCGGCCGAAAAGTCTCAGCAGCCTGCTGAGGAGGTGATTTTCATTCGGCAGGGAGACCACCAGGCTGCCGCCGGGCGCCGCCGTCGCGCTCATGCCCTTCAGCACAGGCAGCGGCTCCTTCAAATGCTCCAGGACCTCGAGTGCGACCAGCACATCGGAACCTTTTCCCGGGGGCGAACCTTCCTGCTCAGCCTGTTCTATATCCCGGCACCTGACCTCCAGGCCCAGCTCCCGGGCCCGGCCAACCGCTTCCGGGGAAACATCGCATCCCCCTACAGCGAAACCCGCATCCCTGAACACCTCGAGCGCCCAGCCCGGACCACAACCGATCTCGTAGAGGCAAGGAGGGCTCCCGGCAGCAGGATTCGGGGGCACCATTCCGGCCTTCTCGAGCAGACGAAGAGCGAGAAATGCACG
>CAJWZY010000181.1 GCA_913050545.1 uncultured bacterium
GGGCCAGGCCGATGATGCCCGCCGAGGCGAGCCAGGCGCTGGGGTTAATTTCCCAGGCGAGGCAGAGAAAATAGAGCGCTGCCCCGATGACAATCAGCAGGGTTATATTGTAGAAGAGCGGCAGGGTGCGTGACTGGATCAGGGGGAAACGATCCCGGTTCCTGCTGAGAGCCTCCAGGATGACGTTGGAAGCGCGGATCGCGAACACGGCGAGGAAAACTATACCAAGGGTCTTGAGAATCGCCAGCGTCGGCCCGAGGGCCGCCCCTAAAAAACCAGCCTGGACAACCGCCATACCCAGTCCGATGAGAAGGACAACCATGAAGACCGGGCGATGCATCAACTTGATGAGATCATCATCGATCGTTGTCTCGGTTTTCCCGACCCACCGCCCGACCAGGCTGGTGAGCACCCATGCTGCAAGCTTTGCACAGACGACCGTCAACGCGATGATAATCACCGGCTGGACCCCCGGCCAATCACCGATGTTATTCCAGAGGTTCTTAACCGGCGACCAGATCGTATCGATAAAGGAGCCCTGGGCTATAGTCAGGGACAAGGTTTCCATCTGTTTCTCTCCACTTTTTTCCGGCTCTTCACTCAGCTCCGGGCAGGCTGGCTGCTGGAAACGAAAAACCACCGTTCGCCGCCGCGGATGCGACTGCAGCGCTCAACCTGTCGCTTTTGTAATAACCAACCGCCAGCCAGATGGCAAGCCTTTGCCCTAGCTGGGCAGGTCTCTCCACCAGCTCAGCGACAGGGCCAGGAAAAGAAAGGGGCCCAGAACCGCCCCAATTGCAGGGGAGAGAAGACCCTGCGCTCCCAGCTCCTGGCAGAAGGCGCCAACAACAAAATAAGCCGTTCCAAGGCAGGCGGCGAGAAAAGCTCCAAAGAAGATATTGCTGGTACCTGAATAAATGATGACGGGCAACCCGAGCAGGAGCAGGAGGAGGTTATGAACTGGATGGAAAATGCGGGAGTAGTACTTCCCCTTCCAGCTCCGGTCAGAGGGCTCGGTTTTCATCTTTCTCCTCAGATCAGCCAGGCTCATATGGGCAACCTGCGCTTCACGCGCCTCGAGGTCTGCTGGTACCAGGTCGGTCTTCCGGCCTAGGACGATCTCGAACTCTTGTTCACTGAACGATTTCGACAGGCGATCCGCACCCCCCACCACCTCCGGCTGGGAAACGATCACCAGCCGTGAACGCGGGGCGCCCTCGCTGAATTCAAAAGGTTCATAGCGCGCAATCGAGCCCTCCTTCATCAGCCAGTACCCGTCGCCCAGGCTGGGCTGAACCCACTGCATCTGCCCGGCCTGGATCACCGAGTCGGGCTGCTTACCCGGCCTCGTCGGCAGGACCAGGACCCCCTCCGCGCGCTGCTCGTTGATGAGATAACGTTTGATGAGAACGAGGATGCCAGCCTTGGTATCCTTGTACTTCAGGTCCCGCACCTCGAGCTTGCCCTTGCGCTTGCTGGACATTTCACTGAAGGCCTCACGGGTTCCCGGCAGCCACCGGTCCTGGATGAGAAAGGTACCCGCGGAGACCAGGCAGGCAGCAAAGAGGACCGGCATGAAGAGCCTCCTGTAGCTGCGGCCATTAGCGAGAATCGGGATCAATTCATTCGACCTCTGGAGCATGGTCAGGGTGAAGAGACCGGAGGCAAGACAGACGATGGGACCGAGCACCTGGCAGAAGATAATCGGCAGGTTGATTCCGTAATAACGAACCATCAGGCTGAAAAGTTCACCGAGAGAATCCGCCTGGCGATTGAAGTTATCCAGGTTCTCCACCAGGTCGATGAGCACGAAGATCAGGCAGAAGCTCAGCAGGTTGACCACGTAGACTCCCAGGAAGATACGCAGGATGTAGAGATCAAGGGTCGGTGAGAACCTCCCGGTCAATTCGGGGCAGCCTTTCCTGATTCTTTCGAAGAGAGACATACCGCTCTACCTCGTTACCTTTCTCTCAAGACGCCACAGCCCCCAGCCCAGCATGCAGACCATCAGCACGGCAGGCACCTGCACAAAAGGCAGGGGAAGAAGACCCTTGTGAACGGCCAGCTGGAAGACAACCGTGCCTCCGTAAAATACCGACGGCACTACTGCGCAGGACACGAAGAACGGCAGCAACCTGTTGCCTGAATTCAGGAAGAGGGCGATCAGCCCCCCCATCAGGACGAAGAGTCCGCAGCTGAACATACGCCCGATCCGACCGTGGTATTCAAACTGCAGGCGCTCGAGGGCCTTCGCCTCCGCCGCCGGAGGCTTCCCCCCGAAGGTGCCCCCCAGGGCGGCGATCTCCGCGGAGAGCTCACGGTTGTTGAGCTCCTTGCCCTTCCTGGATCGCTTCGCCTTCCGTGCCGGATCAAAGGAGATATCCAGCTGGTCAAGGTGCATGCGCTGGAAAAAGTAGTTGGACCCTCCCGAATGGAGCTCACTCGAATAAAAAACACTCACGTCCCGCAGCTCGATGATGATATGCCCGGCAAGATCTTTGTCCACTGGCTCCACCGGCTTCCCGGCCGCCGCCGGGGAGAGAGCCGAGGCTCTCCTGAAGGGGACCTCCTCGGGAAAGAGAATCGTCCCCTCTCCCGCATAGAGGCAGTATGGATAGGAGACCAGGTCGAGCTTCTCGATCTTCTCCCTGCTCAGGATCTCATCGGTGTCGGAATCTGTGCGCGGCCCGACAAACACGCCCGTCAGTCTCCTGCCCTCATGCTCCATGATCCACAGGTTCAGGTTACCGAAGCGGAAATCCCGGTTGTTCCCCTTGCCGAGGGACCGGAACTGCTCGATGAGAAGGCTGCCCACATCGTTGCGCTTGTGCTTCATCAGGGGAACCACGAACCCATTGATGAAATACCCTGAAAAAGAGAACACCAACCCAAGGAGGAGCGCCGGCAGCAGGATCTTACGATTGGACATGCCGAAGCTGCGGGCGGCCATGACCTCACGGTCAGCCACGAACCTGCCGTAGACCAGGCTGGAGGCGAACATCAAGGCCAGGGGAATACTGTCACTGAGCATGGCAATCGCCGCGTACCACAGGACCGGAAGCACCAGCGGCAGGTCGAGGTCATACCTTCCCGCCGCCAGTATTGAAACGAGCAGCGAATAGCTCAGCTCCAGTACCAGGAGTGAGAAGAGAAAGGTCTTGGAGATCTCAAGCGCGATATGCCGCGTGAGTCCCCAGGATGTTCCTGCCCGCATGCTGTTCATCAGGGTCCGCCAATAGATATCACCGGAAAAACGCGCGCCGCTGGCTCGCGCGCGGGGCGACCAGTCGAACTGCAATCGCCCACAGTATCCAAGAAGCTGACCAAATGTTACACGACACTGGATACGAAATTCGAAAAGTAAGAGTAGAGATGAGGCGGCCACGGGTAGATTTCTGATCTTATCGGCACCAGTTCAGCTTTTCCGGCCCCTCCAAAACCCCGCCTGAATTGCGTTATCTTGCCAGATACTTGAATCAGGTCGTATAATCATCGGTCTTTGTTTTTTCTTATCGGACTCCATCGGAAGACCCCCAGAGATGACCCCGGAAATCACCGGAGATAATAAAAAGCCGCTGCCGGACTGGAACACCCTGACGTTCTCCCTTACAGAAACTGACTACATGTACAGGTGCCTGGGAGACACGGAGGGGGACCCGGTCTGGGACGAGGGCGAGTTCATACCTTTCCAGGACATCTCGCTGTCGCCGGCGGCAGCCCTAATGTCATACGGGGTAGGAGTTTTCGAGGGTCTCAAGGCCCAGAAAACAGCCGATGGAAGAATCCTTCTGTTTCGACCTGATGCCAATGCCCGGCGTTTGCAGAGCTCGGCTGAAAGGCTCATGATGCCGCCTTTCCCGGCCGAGCAGTTTGTCGAGGCCTGTATCGAGGTTGTGAAGATGAACTCCCGCTTCGTTCCGGAGCTCGAGTACGGCTCACTCTACCTGCGTCCCATGCAGCATGCGACAGAGCCGCAGCTCGGCCTGGGACCCTGCAGGCACTTCTCCACTCATATCTTCGCCAGCCCGGTAGGCAGCTACTTCCGGGGCGGCCGCCCACAGGGGGTCCGCCTGAAGGTGCTGGAGCAGGGCCGCGTAGCCCCCGGGGGAACCGGCTCGGCAAAAGCGATGGGGAACTACGCCGGTGCCATCTGGGTTGCCCATGAGTGGAAAGACCAGGGCTTCGACGATGTGCTCTACCTCGACTCACACCATCTGCAGTACCTCACCGAGACCAGCGGCTCGAACCCCTTCGTGCTGCTGAAGTCCGGCGTGCTGGTGACCCCGGGGCTCGACAGCCAGATTCTGCCAGGGGTTACCCGTGACTCGACCATCGAGATTGCCCGTAACCTGCTGGGCCTGGAGGTGGAGGAACGGGAAATCTCGATCCAGGAGGTGCTGGATAACGGGCAGGAGCTTTTCTGCAGCGGCACGGCCTGGACACTTCTGAGCGCGCGGGAAATTGTCTACCGGGACGAGACCAGAACCTTCGAGAAAGAAGACCTCCGAAACGAGATCCTTGAGATCCTGCGTGCGATCCAGACAGGCCAGAGAGATGATCCCTTCAGCTGGATACGGGAGGTCTAAGATGGATCTCGACCAATGCCGCAAAGACATCAATCGTATCGATAAAGATATCCTCGAGCTGCTCGTCAAGAGACGGGGCATCAGCCGGAAGGTCATCGAGGATAAAATCGAGAAGGGACTGCCGCTTCGCGATGCCGTTCGTGAAGGAGTGGTGCTCGAAACCCTCATCAAGGCCGGGCGAAAGCTCGAGCTCGATGCTCACTTCGTGACCCGGGTCTTCCACGAGATTATCGAGGACTCGGTGCGCTCCCAGGAGTCCTTCCTCCAGAACAACCTCAATCCTTCCACCGAGAAAATGCTCTGCGTCGCCTACCAGGGCGTCGAGGGCGCCTATAGCCACCTTGCGGGACAGAAGTTCTTTCGCGGCCAGATCGATAATTGCTCATTCGAGGGCTACAAGAACTTTTCCGACGTGGTGGCCGCGGTCGAGAACGGCCAGGCGGATTACGCGATTCTGCCCATTGAAAACACCACCGCGGGCAGCATCAACGCGGTCTACGACCTGCTGCTGGCCACCAAGCTCAATATCGTGGGCGAGGAGATCTTCCCGGTCCAGCACTGCCTGCTGGGACTCGAGAAGGCACCCCTGTCGACGATCCAGCGCATCTACTCGCATTACCAGGCGCTTGCCCAGTGCTCCGATTTCCTCTCCAGGCTCA
>CAJWZY010000182.1 GCA_913050545.1 uncultured bacterium
GACGGAGACATCAAGGAATGGAACCCGCCCTTTCGTGGGCCGCGAAGACTTCATGTCGCCCCCGACGGCATCGTCTGGGTGCCGGGCTTCGCCTCGGGAGTGTTTGCGAAATTCGACCCGAAAACCGAAAAATGGACAGTCTATGACCTGCCCGATGCCGAAAACCAGATCCCCTACGCACTCAACGTTGATCCGAAAGGATACGTATGGATCTGCGGGACAGGTAACGACACCCTGAACCGCTTCAATCCGAAAACCGAAAAGTTCGTCGAATTCCGCCTGCCAACACGGGTCTCCTATACACGGGAAATCGAATTCGATGCCGAGGGGAACGTCTGGGTCAGCACCAGCGGGCCCGCCCGCCACATGGAGCGCGGCTTCGGAGCGATCATCAAGCTGGAGATCCCAGATGACCCCACCGACGCCGGAGGTGTAAAGCTCACCGGCTACCTGCCCAGGCGTAAAGACCTGGCCTATGAGCAACCTCGAGTCGTCAACTACAAGAACTCGCCAAACGCGAAACTGCTCGCCCGCATTGACCAGAATGAGATCCCCAGCGAATATAGCCCGGCGAGGCACCAGGTTTATGTTGACGCCGTTATCCGGGAAATGCCCCGCCGCCAAAGAGAGCGCCTTGGAAAACTCTGGGCCGAAAAACAACGGGTAGACCCCGACATGCCCAACAGGGGCAAATCCTTTGTGAGGATCCTTGATTACCTGGCCAGGGAGGAACAGAACAGGAAAGAGAAATAGACCCTGCTGCGTTCAACTATATCGAGCTACTGATACCGAACTCTTTTTATTGAAGGACTCCCAGATGAATACCAGGACAACCATCGTCTTCGCAGGCGCAGCGCTTTTCTTTTCAGCCGTATTGTTTTCAACCGCGAGCTTCGAGGTCTCTGCCGAAGACAAAAAAGCCAAGGGGCCCGGAGCGGAGCTGCACGGCTATCGATTCCAGTTCCCCTGCAAGGAGAAGATGCCGGAGAACCCGAAGAAGGGAGCCGGCTGCAGCTCGGCGCTGGTCAAGGGCGACCCGAACAAGACCGACAACTTCAAAACCACCAGGAACTTCGGTGGAACCAAGGGCAAGAGCTACAACGTCACTCTTCGTTTCCGCGGCGTGGTCGAACCCATGATGTACAAGGAAGGAAAAAAAGACGGCGAGTACTTTTTCATCGGCGGCAAGCCCAACAACAAAACCTACAACATCTACAGGATCGGGATCTCCTCGCCCAAATCCCACTACTTCCTGAATCGCCAGGACCGGGTCGGCCACAAGATATTCACCATCGACTACACCAAAACAATCAGGATTGACGGTGGAGCCGTGCTGACGCTCTCCGGCGATGGCCAGAATGGAAAGCTGATCTCCAACTTCAAGAAGCTCACGATTCCGGGTATCTCCCCCAAACCTTACAACGGCCAGTTCATCCAGGTGGACGTGGTCAAGGTAGAAGAGGCGAAATAGCCCCTGGCCTGTTGGCCACGCCCGGGGCAAGGCACCGATTATTGGCGATCCCTGCCAGCTACCTCGTCCCTGCCCGGTAGAGGAAAGAATCCGAGCTTAGAAGGGAGACAACGAGAGCCTTCATGCTGCCAGCGGTGTCGACATAGGCCTTGTGGGCTTCCTGCAGGGTTTTCGCATCGCCCAGGGTTTCATTTCGGCCGAGGAAGAAACGGAATACGTAGCGAACGAACACCTGCTCACAATGCTTCGAAGCGGCCAGGCGTTCGATCAACTCGAAAGGGGTCTCTATCGCACCGTCGATTCCGGCAACCCCGGTATTGACGATCCTGCTTGTGGTATCAACCGGCTTCTCCAGTTCATTAAAACGGAATCGACCCAGGTGGTCGTATTGCTCAAAAGGAAGGCCGAGGGGATTCATCTTGCTGTGGCATTTGTAGCACTGCTCTTCCCTCGTTACGTGCATACGTTCTCGCAGGGTCATCTTCTTATCGTCGGGCAACTTGGCATCAACGGTGATCGGGAGATCAGGGATAGTCCCCCCAAGGAGCTTGTAACGAATCCAGCGGCCGCGCCGGATGGGGTCATTGTCAAAATTCCCGGAATGCGCCACCAGCCAGGCTGGATGTGTCAGCACCCCCATCCGTTGATCCTTCGGAAAGCGGACAGAGTGCCTGGTCGGCTTCCAGTCCGGTGAGAGATTGTAGGTCAACGGGGAGCCCAGATCCCTGTGACTGCCAATGTGGATGTAATACTCGCGCGTGGTCAGCAGCGTCCTCAATACCTGCCTGTCCTTCTCCAGGGTCCGGGACACCAGGGTGTCGAGGTCATAGACAAGCGCTGGTGCCCAGTGGGTGTGCCCCTCGATCTTGTCCTTGAAGACATCGGCGGCCTTCTCGTAGTCGAAATACTCCTGGAAAAACTGCAGCAACCGCTTGCTGGCATAGGGCCGCTTTTTATCAGCCAGCAGACGACGAACCTCCACCCGCAGGATGTCACGCACCGGCAACGCCTCATTCTCAAAAGCCCTGAACAGATGGGTCTCAGGCGGCAGATCGGTCAGTGCGAAGGAAAGCGACGTGGCCAGCTCCCTGCGCGAGAGAGCTACCACGTTTGCCCCATCAGCCTCGCCGGTTCCTTCGAACCGAAACAGGGTTTCGGGCTG
Source organism: uncultured bacterium (assembly GCA_913050545.1). Lineage (GTDB taxonomy): Bacteria > Planctomycetota > UBA8108 > UBA8108 > UBA8108 > UBA8108. Next base: position 2,634 of record CAJWZY010000182.1, read on the forward strand.
CAGGATAATCGCCGCATAAACGGCCTGCAATCCGCGCGGGATACCGAGCTCTGCGTCCACCTTCCTGAGCAGTCCCAACAGGGACATCACCTCCTGCTCCGTCGGAGACCGGCGCAACACGTTGTTGTATTGCCGCTTGATGGCCTCCTGGTTCGCCGCCTCGATCTTGACCCCCTTCTCACGCAACGCCTTGATCATCTTGCGGGCATTCCTGGCCTCCTTGTGGGAATGGGAAAGTGCCAGCTCGGTAATCTGCTCGGCCATCAGAGAGTTGAAAGGGTACTTGCCCTTGAAGTCGCGAAAATTACCGTGCGGCTTCTCCAGGTCAAAGGGATTGGAAACCACCCGGGCGCCTCGCAATATATTGGCGAGAGCACGAGGAGTAATACGCCAGAGACGTGCGGCTGCATCCACTGTTCGCCTGCTCTCGGCGGGAGAAAAGAGCAGCTCGTGAGAGACCAGGTTCCCGAAGCCTTCCTTGTCACTCTTTTCCTTAACGGCCAGGCCCTGCGCCTCGAGAGTGCGGGCAATCCAGCCCTGCACCAGGCGGGCCTCTTTCCGGGTAGGGAACTTCTTCGCCCTGTCCGAGGGCATCTCTCCAAACTCGAGAGCCTCCAGCATGCGTGCCCACAGCTCGGCCTGCTTGCGATCTTTCATGCTGGCGGTGAGATGATCGACGCGAATTCGTCCCTTTTGCTTCTGCGGGCCATGGCAGGAGATGCAATAGTTCTCCAGGAAGGGACGGACCTCACGGGAAAACTCTTCATCCGCGGCGACCGCGCCGTAAAGGAACAGCACCGAAACAAGGAATGTGGAGCGACCGATGGAATTCATCACTTCCCCTTTTTCTCCCCGGCCTTGCGCCTGGCATCAAGCTCCGCCTGCAGGGCAGTGGTTATCTCCGTTCGCGTCCTAGTGATTCGCCCTCCCTGGCGCAGCACGAGGCGAAGACCAACGTGCGGCGTACCAACCCCGGTGAACGCGTTGCGATAGGCCACATGGAGATATTCCGGCGGACTGCACCACGAACCTCCCCGGGTAACCCTGCGGCGGGAAGCGCGTGGGTCTGGCAAAACCTGGTCATTCGGATCGCCCCCTCCCCTGAGGGTCTCCCCGTAATAGGTGCTGCACAGCTCGGCCAGGTTCCCGAGCATATCGTGAATCCCCCAGGCATTGGGAAGGAACTGCCCGGCGGGAGCGAACGCTCTTCCGTAACCGTCATCCGCCTGCCGGTTGGCATAGATGAAGTGAACAGGATCACGGTCATTGTAGAGGCTCCGGTCGGCGAAATTCCCGTACCTGCCGAGGTCCTTTATTTCGCAGGGATAACCAGCCCTGCTGCCCGCGCGAGCAGCGTATTCCCACTCCGCCTCGGTGGGGTAATCGTAGGTCCAGCCCTTGTAGGCGAGGCCTTTCTCTGCGCTGTAGACCTGCCATTTCTCCATACCGGGGACCACCTTGTCGACGCTGCCGATGCCGGGCGGCAGCCATTCGGTCTTGCCCCGGCCGAGCCTCTGTCCGCCGGCATTGAAAAGGTTCGCCTCGTTACCCAGTGTTTCGTACTTGCCGATCCAGTAGCCCTTGCTGATCGACACCTCAACCGGCTGCGCGTCCTCGAATTCTGCGTCTCCCATCAGGAACTTCCCAGCCGGGCACCAGATGAAACAGAAGCCGTTGCGATCAACCCACTGGTCGCCCTCGAAGCGCCCCTGCCGCAGAACATCCGGAGGTGAACACACCTCGCCGGCGGAGTGTTTGAGCTCAAAAACCTGGTCGCTACGATCCCTGCCAAGCGGCACCACCGTATAGGCCAGCTTCTCGATTCGCGGCGGCAACTCGCCGCCTTCTTTCAAGGCAGCCGCTAATTTGATGCCCAGCAGCGGCCCCGTTGCAGGCTCATCCAGGCTCGGATGAAAAGCCCCCTTTCCCGGGTAAAACGAGGAAAACAGCTTACCCCGAAAGGCTCCGGATGCCTGGCCGTGAAAATCTACCGGTGACTTTTTCGACCCGGCCTTATCGACGATGCCCAGGCAGTCGATCACCACCATGTTCTGACGGGCAAGGTTCCTTCCCAGTTTCTCCGCCAGGCGCTCCAGGCTGAGCCAGGGCTTATCCTGCGGCCGTGAACGGCCCAGGCTCGGATCCCTGGCCCGGGGGATCTCTTTGTACCCGCCGATGTGCATCGAATAACAAAGTCTCTTCCCATCTTCAGCCTCAACCGCATCGAGCTTGCCCAGGTAGTAGATAAGGCTGGCTCCCATCGCCGGGATACTGCGCACCCATTTTTCATAGACCACCCCGCCCTTGCTGCGGGCATCAGCCAGCACCGTCACCACGAACCCCTTATCCACCAGCGCTTTCTCCAGCCCTTTAATGGACCGGGCATGCGCCTTGTCACTGCTTGAGTTAATCAGCAGTGCGCGGCGAAACTCCGTCCACCCGCCGGGAGGAGCCGCATCGAGCGGCAAGCTGGTGAACAGGAAGAGGAGAATCTTTACAAGCGTGCGCTTCATGGAGATCCTACCAGCCACGGGCTACACCATGAGTTGAGCAAGGGGACCAGCCTGCATCTCCTTCACATCCAGC
>CAJWZY010000183.1 GCA_913050545.1 uncultured bacterium
CCAGTACTGCGTCTTCAGGGGATCGGAAAAAGAAAACTCTGAGAGCCGGGTGGTGTCGTCATAGCTCCCATCCCCATCAATGTCTTCCCCGCTTCCGGGAATCACATCGCCAGGCTGCCTGCCCTCGGGAATCAGGCCCTTCTCGGCATCCTCCTGCGTATAGCGGCTCACCGTCCAGACGCCATCATCCTCGAGAAAATCATCGTCGGCGGTTCCGAGAACTCCATCGGGGCCTTCCCGGGTGTTCTGAATCCCATCGATCCCGGCATCCTCCCGGGATTTGTTCAATTCATGGTTTACCCATGACGACACGTTGGACTGCCACCAGTCATCAGTGAAGTCTCCCACCACGATATGCTCCCTGGCAAACAGGCCAAGAGAATCAAGCCCCGCGGATTCCCTCCTCCAATTCTCCACGCTCTGCTGGTCATTCGCTCCCGGCCGGATGGTCTCGGGGCCATCGAGGTAGAGGATGTCGTCGGCGACATAGATATTGCCGCCGGAGTAGATCGAACCCTGGCCGCTTACGTAACCTGAAATAATCACGTTGCCCCGCACAACCACCGGTCCATTTAGAACAATCGGCTCCTCAACGGTACCCACGAGAAACAGGTTCTGCTGCTCCCCGCTCTCATCACCGAGAACGCCGTTAACCTCTGTCGAGGTGCCGACACCGATGCTCGAGCCCCGCGCCTGTGCCCTCTGCTCATAAAAGGAGAGATCCTCGAGGTTGGGCATCTTGACCATCTTCTCTGTCACATGGCGATTATCCGAGTCGCCTGCCAGTCCGGAGACATTGCTTGCATTCTTTATCGCGTCAGAGGAATAGACCCCCCCATCGCTGCCATCCCGGACCCCATCCCCATTGTCATCAAGATAACCAAGGAGCTCTGTTCCATGGGAGGCCTCGTAGCGGGGACTCCCATGCACGGCGGAGGTGTGATGACCGAAGTCAAACTGGCCGTTGGAGCGGACATTGCCATTGGCCACAATCGAATCTCCGAAGAACCAGCCCCAGTGATTGATAAAATAGGAATAGTCGAAAACCTCGCTGCCCTGGAACCTGACCTCCACGACGGCGTGGGCATCAGCCCTGGCCGCATCGGGATCTCCCGCATCATAGGCCGCCCTCGATGGAACGTAGGCATAGGAGGTGATCGCCAGGCGCCTCGAGGTCGTCGATCCCTGCAGGGCGTCGACGAAAACATCGTACTCAGCCACAACCCGGCCCTCGTGATCAGCCAGCATCCTCCCTGCGCCGGTTGCCGTGAAGCCGCCGGGGCCCCTAACCGGATTGGCGTCGATCGTATCCATGCCTGTGAACGGAGAGCTGACCGAGGCCTTGTCGCGGACGGCGATGATCTCGGCAACCTGCTCGGCAATGCCGGACCTTGCAGCCAGGCGGGCAGCCACAAAGTTGCCCGTACGACGAACCTCTTTCGCCGAGGTGACGACTGTCGCCGTAGCTGTCAGGACAGCGGTGGCGATCAGGGAAATCCCGGCAACGAGCAGCAGGCTGAAATAGCCTGCTTCGCGCAAATCGCTCCGCTGGTGTTCACTGACTGTTCCCGGCATGGGGCTTCACTCCTATCAGTATTCGAAAAGACCAGGCAAGGCCTTGATGGCCGTTGAGAAATTCCTCTCCAGTACGTTCCCATCCCTGAACTCCCGGCGCACCCGCAGGTCGATTGTAAAAAGCGAGCCGCTCCTCTGTACCGAGAACCCTTTCTTTCCGGGAGCCGCCGGCACAACTCCCCTGGCCAGTGACTGGGGCTCACCCCTGGGGGAGCCGGACACATCGAGGACCTCGCGTACCAGCTGGACACCGGTCACACGAAAGCGCGAAGACCACCCTGCCCTCCACTCACCAGCCTGGTCATGAGCTCCCCAGCGAACCGCCCCGGTATAGGGGCCACCGGTCTTGAGAACCAGGACATCGTTGCCATCGGCCTGGGTGCTCAGCTCGACGAGCTCAGGACTGGCAGACTGGAGCTCCCGGCGCAGACGCTCGACACCTCTCTGGACATCTGTGAGCATATCCGCCTGTTTCAGAATTGAATCGCTGGATCCTGCTGCTGTCGAAAGCGCCTGCCCGAGCACGAGAAGGCAAAGCACCCCGACACTCATTGCAACGGCCATCTCAACAAGCGTAAATCCAGCCTCACCTCTGCGCTGTGCGCTCACGCGGAGTTTTCGCCTGCCCTGTACTGCTGGTTTTCTCATCTGAACTCTCCTAGGGCCCCGCCACCAGCAGCACCCCGCGTGTCTCGATCCCGGTCTCCGCCAGGTGCTGAACCCGGAGCGACAGCTTGAGCAATCCAGCTGCATGCGGAACTACGTTAATCTCCACCCTGTATCCATCCTCCTCGAGCCAGCTCCCATCGTAGGCGGGTAGCGACTCCGGGGCAGTCGACCGGAGCTCCTCTATCACCCGTGAGAGCAGCAGCTGGCCGGCGACTCTCGTGCTGTCGTTACGCTGGCCGACTGCCGCTGAAGAAAGAGATCCGAGCGTTCCGATGAGAACAGCACCGAGAATGACCGTGGACAAGGTCGTCTCGAGCAGGCTGAAGCCCTGCTGCCTGTTACGAGCACAGGGACCAGCGACCCGTGGCTGTGCCAGGATCTCAAATCCGTAGGGTCCAGGAGTCGGACGAGGATCCCCAGTCTCATCGGGTGCGAACGCTTTCAACGGCTTTACCTCTGAAATACCTGCAGGAATGATCATCCCATCAACCCAGCTCCCCCCGGAACACCTATCAAGTGCCGTGCCGAAGTGGGCACTATTTGCAAGTCCCTGCGCCACATACACATCGAGCGTTCTGTTTTTACCGCCATCGGCAAAGAACGGCAGGCTCGGAGCCGGAATTTGTCAATAGTGACAACCTTTGTCACCCGGCTGATAGAATCTTCTTCACTCCAGATGCAGCCATGATAAGCTTCTCCCCTTCATTGCAGGAGCAGGCAGGCAGCCCGGCACACTATGGCAATACAAATCACTCGTGACAGGCACGGTGCCCGGGTCAAGGATGGGCAGATCCTCCTGAGCAGGGTCCTCAACCAGCCGGGTGCCACCGACACCCTCTTTGACGTACTGGCCGCAGCGATATCCTGTCTCTCTAAAGGCCCCCGCATGGCCGTGCTCGGCTTCGGAGCAGGAGGTTTTATTTCCCCCCTGCGTGCCATGGGTTGTGAATGCCACATCGAGGGCGTCGACCTCTGGGAGGAGGGAGAGCAACTCTTTCGTGAGCTCTCCGATGACTGGGCAGGCCCGGTGGAGTTTTCCTGCCGGGAGGCGTGCAGTTGGCTGAAAAAACGCCGCGGGGCCTACGACCTGGTACTCGAGGATCTCTCTGAACCCCATCCGGAACTCGGTGCCTGCAAACCATGGGCAAGCTTCGAAGAGCTCCCTGAGATCATCCACGGTAAGCTCCGCCCCGATGGGGTCGCATTGTTCAACCTGCTCCCCTGGCCCGACACATCCTGGAAAGCAATTCTCTCCAGGGTATCGGGCCCCTGGAGCAAGGCTGGTATCATCGAGTTCAGCGATTATGAAAACCGGCTGCTCCTGGCCGGGAGCTCACTGGAGAGCTCCGCGAGCCTCTCCAGGAAAATCGGCAAGGCCCTGGGATCCATCAACTCCACCCTTCGAGGCGGCTACAGGCTGAGAACACTTAAACAGGACTGAGAACGATCGCTCAGCGACCCTGGTTTCTCCACAGAACAGCCCAGTAAGGCAGAGTGGCGCCCTTCTTCCTGGCCATGGTCATATTGCCAACCACCAGGTCAAGATCTCCATCTCCATCGAAATCTCCCAGGTCGAGAGTCGGGTGAAAACAGGTGAACTTCTCGAGGGAATAGCGCTCGAAGCGGCCGGGCTTCACCTGCTCCAGCCAGATAAGGGACTCGACCGATTCCGACCCCGGGGTCTCCTTGCGGATGTAGGGCAGGAAGACACTGGCAAATATATCAACATCCCCATCCCCATCTATGTCGGCGGCCTTTGCCGCGTTGCAGCCGTAGAGCTTTGTCAGGAGATGCTGCTTGAACGGATAGCTGCCCGAATTCTCAAACCATTGGATCCCGTGGTAAGGCTTCGGGACGAGGTCATCCAGGCTGTCACCATTGCTGGAGAGAATATCGAGATCACCATCGCCGTCCATATCAACCAGCTGGATTCCCGTGGCACCCCAGTTCGGGTGGGTCGCCCTGAAGATGGTTTCCTTCCGGAAGCCGCCGCTTCCATCGTTGAGAAAGGCAATGATCGTCTCGTGGTGCTGGGAGATCAGCGCTACGAAGTCGGGGTCTCCATCTCCATCGAGATCCGTAACCGGGACGTGGATTGCGCCGGGGCGGGGATCGAGAACATGGGGAGTGAATTTCGGTGAGGAGTAATCAGTCGTCTCGTTCTCCAGCAACAGGATGTTTCCGACCTTCCGCCAGCCGAAGACCGCGACAACGATATCGAGATCTCCATCGGAATCAAAATCCGCCGCCTGGCAGTGGGCAACCCGGCCGAGTCCTTTTGCCAGCGGAACCACCTTGAACTCGCCGTCCGTGCCTCCCCGGAACCAGAGGACACTTCCATTCTCGACATCGGAGGGCGTCGTCGTTCCCAGGTCCGAGACCAGGAGATCACGGTTCCCATCACCGTCAAGATCAACCACCTCGGCCGTACAGGGATTGGTGCAGCGTCCCAGTACCCGCATATCGAGTGGATCGAGATAGGGCCTGGCAGCCAGGACCATTCCAAAACGCATTTCACAGATCAGCAGGTCGAGCCGGTCGTCCCTGGAGAGGTGAACGAGGCGGGTGCTGGAGACCCCCGGGTAAGGTTCGAGGCCTCCAATCCTGACGCCGGTGGCCTCCAGGTTGAGGGTCGGACTTTTCTTGCCCGCCGTATGTGAGAGTCCAGGCAGGCGCTCGGGGGCACGGGTGTTGTAATAGGCCACCACCTCCTCCCGTGGAGGAATCCCGGCCGGAAGCTCTTTTTCCGATCCCCGGGTAATCTCAAACATCTCATCAATCTTACGTTCCCACATTCGCCGGGGAAGGGTGGCGGGGGAAGGAAGGAGATGGCAGGTGGAGCAGAAGACCTCCACCCGGGCCTCCGCGGTAAGCGGCTCTAGAGAGGGAGCTTCTCCCTGCTCACAAGAGCACAGGGCCATTGCTGCGCAAAGGAGGGCAGAAACGCACGAGCTGGAACGCCA
>CAJWZY010000184.1 GCA_913050545.1 uncultured bacterium
GCCTGTTCTTCGCAAAGAGATTGTTGCCGATGGAAAACTGCAGGATTTCTCAGCCGAGCTGGAGCTGAAGAAGTCCAGCTGGGTGGCCCTGCGTATTCTCCCCAGCGCTCACACCAACCCGGTCTTCGTGCTGGTGGGCGGCAAGCCGATCCGTGCTTCGAAGAAGAGCGCCCAGTGGTGCCTGGAATCGGTGGATCAGTGCTGGAATCAGAAGAAGGGCCGTATCCGGAAAGCTGAGCTGGCCGAGGCCTCGAAGGCCTACGACGATGCTCGGCGGGCCTACCGCAAGATCCTCTCTGAGAGCGGAGATTGAGGGAGCATGATAGAGCTGGCCCAGCTTGATACCGAACCGGAGGCCTGCCCGTACCTTCCCGGCAGGGAGGCGCGCACAAGGTACCGCCTGGTCTCAGATTTGCTGCCGCGGGAATACGATGAAAAGCTCTCCCAGGGCTGGCGAAGATTTGGCAGCATCCTGTTCAGCCCGCGCTGTGATGCCTGCACGGAATGTCTCTCGATCCGGATCCCGGTGGAGCGTTTTTCTCCATCGAAAAGCCAGCGCCGCGTTCTGCGCAGGAACAGGGACCTCTCCCTGGAGGTGGATACGCCGAAGCTGGATGAGGAACGGCTCGAGCTCTATACGCGCCACCACGCCGATCGCGAAACCCGTCGGGGCTGGCCGTCTGCAGCGATGGGTTTTGAAGAGTATTACGAAACATTCTGTTTGAACGCGGTCGAGACACTCGAGTTCTGTTACCGGCTTGATGAGCGCCTGGTGGCGGTGGCCTACGTAGGACAGGCGGAAGATTCATTGAACTCAATCTATGCATTCACCGAACCGGGGCTTTCGCGCAGGAGCCTCGGTGTCTACGACGTTCTCTGTGAAATCGAGGAGGCCCGCAGGCTCTCAAAGGGCCATCTCTATCTTGGCTATTACGTCAGCGGCTGCAAATCGATGGAGTACAAGGCCTCCTACCGACCCCACCAGGTCCTCGGCAGTGAAGGGTGGTTGGAGACCTGAGCAGGTGCTTTACTCTCCCCCTGCCTGGGGCCCCGGGGATTCGAGCTCGAGCTTCTCGGTGGCTTCTTCGATGGTGTTTTGGAGAAGTTGCTGGAAGGGTTTTCTGTCCATGCCGGGCGCGATAGGAGGCAGGAACTCGATGATGACCCGCCCCGGATTTTTTCGCAGCGTTCTTCTTGCCCAGAAGGATCCGGTATTGAGGGCGACGGGAATAACGGGAACGTCGCATCTTGAGTAGATGGCGGCTACCCCGGGGTTGAACTTACCTCGTGTGCGGGGCTGTGTGCGTGTGCCCTCGGGGAAGATGAGCACCTGGGCGTCTTTTTCGAAGGCTTCCTGTGCAGCTTTGATGAGCTTTCGCAGAGCGGCGGCGCCGGCTTTTCTTTCGATCGAGATGGAACCGGATCTTCTGATCGAGTACCCCATCAGGGGCAGCCTGGCAATTTCGGCCTTCATCGTAAAGACGGGGTTTTCAAGAAGCCGGAAGAAGGTAACCGACTCGAGGGTCGATTGGTGCTTCGACGCAACGATACAGGCGCCCCTGGGGAGGTTATGGTGTCCACGGATCTCGATGGATATGCCGCAGAGCATTCGCAGGAGGAGCCTGGTACCCCAGTCCCAGGCCCTTCCACAGGCAACCGGGGACGGCTGGTAAAATATTCCACCGATAGAGGCAGCCAGGACGAGAAGGGCCATCCATGTATAGAAGGAGAATTCAAAGAGGAAGGATCGCAGGTAGATCATTCTGCTGTTGTTCCGGGCTCTGAACCGTAGAACCGGTTCTGGTCACTTAAAAGCCGAAGAAGACCCGTTTGATGTCGTTCCAGGTTACGTAAAGAGCCAGTGAAAGGAAGAGGATCATTGCGATCTGCATCGAGATGGTCTGGATCCGTATGCTTACCGGCGAGCCCTTGAGCTTCTCGATCAGCAGAAAAAAGAGGTGGCCGCCATCCAGGATCGGGATCGGCAGCAGGTTGAGGACCGCAAGATTCATGCTGACCATTCCCATCCAGAACAGTAACTGGATCAGGCTGCCTTCCGCTACCCGGGAGAAGATGTGAATGATACCAACCGGTCCAGCCAGGTTTTTGGCCTCCACGTCTCTGCGTATAAGGCTGCGAAGGGTTGCGTAAACCTGTTGGACAGTAATGATGCTGCGTTTAATCCCCAGCGAGAAGGAGCCGCTGATTCCTGACTGAACCATCACCATGCTTCGTTTGAACCGAAGCCCCTTTTCCGCAGGCGCGGGGGAGCTCGTGGTGACAGGTCCCTGCTGCAGTTCCCCATTCGGTTTCAGCCAGGAGATGTTAATTGGGCCTTGTGGCTTGTTGACGTCTGCGCCTGCACAGCCTCCCGTGGGAGGAGGAGAAATCGTCGCAGCCAGCTCAGCGAAACTGAAAATGTCTTTCTCGCCGAGACGGATAATTTTTGACCCGGCTGTGATTCCCGCTTTCTCTGCGGAGCCTCCGGGTGTCACCATCCCGATGGTAGGGAATGTTCTCCAGGTGATCCCGGCCCCGGTGCGGAGCGCCTCGGTTGCTACGGAGATTTTCAGCTCTTCGCCACCGCGGCTCACGACGAGCTCGCTCTTTTCTGCGGTGCTGTCTTTGACAAAGTCGGTGAGGTCAGTTTCCTGGTAGATCGTGCTGGTGCCAGCCTGCAGGACGAGGTCACCCTTTCTGAGCCCCGCCTTGTAGAGGGTGCTATCTTCTTCGATAAGACCAACCTCGAGGTCCCGTGCCGCCCACTGGATCTCTGATTTGAGAAGTATCGAGAGGAGCTCGGCACTCTTGACCTTTGCCTCGATCTCTTTGCCCTGCCTGGAGATCTTGAGCGTAAGCGAATCTTTCTGGAAATGAGCGGCCAGCAGCTCCCATTGCATGCTGAAGACCGCTTCGCCATCAATCGACAGGAGCTGGTCATCGATTTTAAAGGTAGCTGCTGCGCTGGACCCTCCGGCGATATCGCTGACAAAGCTGCCGCCTCCAACCTTCACGCCGATAATAGGAAGCCTGGGAGCGTTGGGGTCTTCGGTGGTCTTCAGGACGACGGAAAAAACCTTTTCGGGGTCCTGCCGCCTGACCACCAGCTCAATGGGGTCGCTGGAGAAGAAATTCATGTGGCTCCAGATGGCGCCAATCAGTGTCTCTCTGGTAAGGCTGTCGGGAAGCTTGACCCCACGCAGGGTCGCTCCGATGACCTCATCGCCTTTTCGCAGGCCGGCCTTCTGTGCGACCGAGCCCTCTGGCGGGTCCTCTGCCAGGCGGGAGTCGATGGGGGGGGTCAAACCGACGGCGCTCATGCCGCGGGCGCTATCCCAGATTCTCGGGACCTTGAAAGAGAGAGGGGCCTCCTGGGAAGGACGCTTGACCTTGAAGTGTACAGGTGTGCCTCTCTCCCCCAGTGCGATACTGAGCATGACCTCCGTGTAGTCATCGACACGTGCACCATCGACCTCGATGATGGTATCACCGGCCTGCAAGCCGGCCTTCCAGGCCGGCATGCCCTGGGCAGCCTGCCCCACTACCGGGGCGACGAACTCGACCCCGGCGGAAAAGGCCATGATGAAGAATATGAAACCGGAGATGATATTCATCACGACTCCCGCAACGAAGACCAGGGCCCTCGCGCCAGGTGACTTGTTCTGCAGGCCATCGGGGCAGGATTCTTCCTCTTCCTCGGGGTTCTCACCGGTCATCTTGACGTACCCGCCGAAGGGGACCAGGCCGATCAGGTACTCAGTTTGCTCATCTTCTGCTGGGACTTCTTTTTTCCCGGTGGATTCAGAATCCGAAGTGCCCAATGAGATGCGGAACCTGCCAAGGATCTCGACATATTGCCCGGGCTTGAATGAGATAAGCCGCAGCTTATAGGGGTCAAATCCCAGGGCAAATTTTTCGACAGGGACCCCCACAAATTTTGCGGCCATGAAGTGGCCCAGTTCGTGGAGGAAGATGATGATTCCTATAGCGAGGAATGCGTAGATGACAGTCATAGTTTAGATGTCAGTTCCCTGTACCTTATTTGGCGCTTTTCTGCACCGAGGGGTTGTACCCGGATTCGGCCGAGGTTTCTTTTCTTTTCTTCGCCCGATTCAGGCACTTTCTTTGCACCCTTGTTGGAGTATTTTTTCGGTTTCGAGCCGAGCCCATTCATCTGCGGCAAATATGCCAGCCAGATCGGGATCCTCTACAGGATTGTGCCTTCTGAGGCAGGTCTCTACCACCCTGAGGATGTCGAGGAAAGGTATTTCTTCCTTGAGGAATGCTGCGACAGCTACCTCGTTGGCGGCGTTGAATACCGTTGCAGCTGTTGAACCCTGCTCCAGGACCTCGTAGGCGAGTCGCAGGGCGGGGAACCGCTCCATATCCGGAGCCTCGAAGGTCAGCTGCCCAAGCTCGGCAAGGTTGACCTGTTTTACCGGCAGGGACAGCCTGTGGGGGTAGGTAAGGGCATACTGAATAGGAACTCGCATATCCGGTGGCCCCAGCTGGCAGATGGTCGATCCATCCCGGTATTCCACCAGGGAATGGATAATGGATTGAGGGTGGACGACAACCTCGATCTTTTTCGGTGGCAACTCAAACAGCCAGCGTGCCTCGATGATCTCAAGGGCCTTGTTCATCAGGGTCGCTGAGTCGATGGTTATCTTCTCACCCATTTCCCAGGTCGGGTGGTTGAGGGCATCCTCACGGGTAACCTGTTGGAGGTCTTCGATACTCGTTTTTCGGAAAGGTCCTCCGGAGGCGGTGAGAATGATTCGTTCAACTTCTTCGTTTGTTCCAGCCTGCAGTGACTGGAAGATGGCGGAATGCTCGCTGTCAACCGGAAGGATCTGCCGGCCTTTTTCGCGTGCAAGCCGGGTCAGGATCGAGCCCGACATGACGAGGGATTCCTTGTTTGCCAGGGCGAGGTCCTTACCTGTTTCAAGGGCTGCGATGTTCGCCGGAAGTCCCGCCGCCCCGGAGATGGCTGCCAGGAGGATGTCAGCTTCGGTATTGCGTACAAGCTCGACAAGGCCTTCTTCGCCTTCGTAGATCATCGGAGAGGGAAGGCCCTGCTCTTTACCGAGCGCATCGCGCAGGAGCCCGGCGGCCTGCTGGTCAACCAGGGCGACCGCTTCCGGCTGGTGGAGCCTGATCTGTTCGAGCAGGCGCTCCCAGCTCG
>CAJWZY010000185.1 GCA_913050545.1 uncultured bacterium
GCCCGAGGTGGCCAAGCCCGCCGAGGAGAAGCCTGCAGAGCCCGAGGTGGCCAAGGCTGCTCCCGGGAAACTGTCAGCGAAGCAGGTACTCGAAGAACTTCGCAAGTCCAATGAAGGCCGAAGGGCTTCCGCCAAGTATCACGCCAGCAGGGGTGATGCGGCGATGGAGCGTGGCCGTTATGTCGAGGCTGCCGAGTACTATCGAGAGGCGCTCAAAAACCAGGCGAATGCCGAGTACCAGAAGAAGCTCGACAAGGCCCGTTTCATGCTCAACGAGAGGCCCGGAGAGGCGGAGTCGCTTGCCGAGGATCTGTTTGAGCGCGAAAAAGTTCGCAAGGCCCAGTACCTGGCCGAGATCAACCTCAGCATGGACAACGCCCGCAAAGCTCTCGCTGAGCGAAGGGTTGAGGATGCACTGAGGTACGCCACTCTCGCCGCTGACAATATCTCTCTTGATCCTGAGCATGCGGGTGAGGAACTGCGCAAGCAGGTTCGCGAACTTCTTGATACCATCAGGAAAGACAAGCGAAGCGTCGAACGAGCCAGGCAGGACGACCAGGTCAACCAGGCAAGTGCCATTGCCAGCAAGGAACTCGACGAGGAACGTTCCCGCCGGGAAGTGCAGGTACAGGACCTCCTTCGCAAAGCCCTGCAGGCTATTCGCCAGAGTGAGTACCGCAAGGTCGTTGAGATTTGCGAAACTATTCTCAAGCAGGAGCCTGAGAATAAGGTCGCTTCTTTCTGGATCAGGAGTGCCAACGAGCGTCTTCTCAGGGAGCGTGAGCTGAAGGTCATCCAGGACCGCATTGAGGCCCGCAAGGTTCTCGATGAGAACTTCGTCGAGGCGACGACTCCCTACGACAGGATCTTCGTCTTCCCTGAGGATGATTACTGGCAGCGGGTCAGGTTGCGCCAGAAGCGCATGCAGCCGCGCCGTATCGAAGATCCCGAGCCGATCAAGAAGATCAAGACCGCCCTGGAGACGACGAAGATCGATGTGAGCTTCGAGGATTCTCCCCTGCGTGACGTGGTTGATCATTTCCGTACAGTGGTCGGTATCAACATTCTCATCGATCCACAGGTGGACCCTGATGATGAGTCTCTCCAGGTCAGCCAGGCGATCAACCAGCTGACTGCGATGAGCGCTTTGAAGCTCATCCTTTCCTCCAAGGAGCTCGGTCTGACGTTCCAGGAGAACACGCTTGTGATCACCAGCGCTGATGAGGCCAGCGAGCCGACAGAGTTCGAGGTCTACAATGTGTCGGACCTGCTCATGAAGATCAGGGATTTCGCTGCTCCCGAGATTCGTCTCAAGTCCTCCACCGAGGACCAGGATGGCGCCCCGATCGAATTCACTGATGACAGCTTCGAGGAAGAAGAGGAACTCGATCCCGAGGGTCTCATCGAGCTCATCATGGAGAGTACGGGTGGCGATGACGTATGGGATGGCGAGGTCAACAGCATGGAGCACCAGCGAGGACAGCTCCTGGTTAACGCGACCCGCGGCCTGCACGGCAAGGTACTCGACGTTCTCGAGAACCTGCGTGAAGACTCCGATCTCTATGTTGTGATCGAAGCCCGATTCATTGATATCCACGACGATTTCCTTGAGGACATCGGTGTGGACTCGCGCCAGCTTGGCCAGGTTACCAACCTGGGAACTCCCCATGGCCAGGTCCTCAATGGTGTTCAGGGCGGAAACGACATAGGTATTGTCGAGGGGCCCGATGGCGTTCCCGACGATGTGTTCCTTGTCCAGGGCCTCAAGCGCTGGGCCGGCCGGGTCCAGCATATCGTTGATGGTTTCACCGGTGTTATCAGCGGAGAAAGAATCAACGCGGCTGGCGGAATCGGTGGCGCTACCTTCCAGGCCACATGGATTGAGCCTTTCCAGGTCAATGTGATTATTCGCGCTGTCCAGGAACAGCAGAATGTGCGTGAGCTGACCGCTCCGATCGTGACCGCCCATAACAATGAGCGGGTATACGTTTCGGTGGTTACCCAGCGCGCCTACATCTCCGACTACGAGCTGGTCAGTGGTGGAACGGGTTTCGCGATCATCGAGGTTGCTGACCCTGTCGTGCAGACCTTCCAGGAGGGAGTCATCCTCGATGTCGATCCCACCATTTCTCACGACAAGAAGTACATCACCCTGGATGTGCGTCCGACCCTGGCGACCCTGATCGGGGGAGTTATCTCCACCGTCCAGATCAGCCTCGGTAGCTTCACCAACGTCGCGACCCAGGTGCCGATTGGCATTCCGGAGATTTCCCTGCAGCAGTCCTTCACCTCTGTCACGGTTCCCAACGGTGGTACCGTCCTGCTTGGAGGTTTCAGGAGTCTCAACTCTGCCAAGTACGAGTCTTATCTGCCCCTGCTGGGCAAGATTCCGCTGCTGAAGAATCTCGTGAGGCGAAAAGCAACGCTCGAGGAGCGTCGAAGCCTCGTGATTCTGGTCACCGCAAGGATCGTCGACCTGCGCGGAGCCGAAGAAAAGAAGTTTAACCCCCAGTAAGCGAATCATTTTGCTCACCGGGTGGCCCGTTGACCGAGGATATAATTCCCCGGTCAACGGGCTTTTTTTTGTGGGCGGTTTTTCGTCAGTTTGGGGCCTTTTTCAGCAGACAGTTGCTCCCTGGGGGGGAGGTGTCTAAGGTATTGCGGGGCTTCTTCCTATATATTGTAAGTTCAGGAAACGCTTTCTATGCCCAAGCTCAGAGCCATATTTTTCGATATTGACGACACGCTCTACTCGACCAGCGAGTTCTCCGAGCTGGCGCGTTCAGCTGCGATCGATTCCATGATCGAGGCCGGCTTGAATCTCAGCAAGGAAGAGATTCGTGAAGAGCTCGACGAGGTGATCCATGAGTTCACCTCGAACTACGAACACCATTTTGACCGTCTTCTGCTGCGAACCCCGCGGCGGTATTACAAGGGGATCAACCCGGCAATCATAGTCGCCGCCGGGGTGATGGCCTACCACGAGACCAAGTCGCGCAGGCTTGCACCCTATGAGGATGCCATCGAGGTCCTCAGGCTGCTTTCATCGAACACCGAGCTCGTCCTGGGGGTTATCAGTGAAGGGCTCGAGGTAAAGCAGGCTGAGAAGCTGGTGAGAATGCGGGTCACCCAGTTCCTCTCACCCAGCGCGATCTTCATCAGCAACCAGATCGGGATCTCGAAGCCGAATCCGAAACTCTACCAGCGCGCCTGCAGTGACCTGAATCTCAAACCCGCCGAGACCATGTATGTAGGAGACAATCCCCTGCACGATATCGATCCGCCTAATTCCATTGGAATGATAGCGGTCAGGATGAGGCGTGCCGGAAAGTACTATCATGTCGAGAGCAAATCAAAGCCGGCCAGGGTGGTCCAGAATTTCTGGGATTTCCTGGATTACCTCAAACAGGATTTTGAGCTCAAGATCTGACCGTGCCCGCAAGGGGAAGTGAGGAAAGATGAAGCAGGATCATAAGCTGCAATCAGCCGTCCCCGGAACCCCGGAGGATTGTCATGGCTGATCAATCCATACCGGAGCTCAGTGTCGTCATACCCGTCTTCGATGAAGGGGAGACCGTGCAGAAGGTTTACGACGGTGTGAGGGAGACCTTCGGCAAGGACTGTGAGATTATTTTCATCGACGATGGGAGCAGGGACTCTACGCGTGAGATTATTTCAGATCTGCTCGATGGGGACCCGGCTCTTCGCCTGATTGCATTCCATCGCAATCATGGGAAGTCCGAGGCCCTTGGTGTCGGGTTTCGGAGGGCACGCGGGCGCCTGGTGGCGACCCTGGATGGAGATCTCCAGGATGACCCGGGGCAGCTTCCCCGCCTGGTTGAGAAAATTGAACAGGGTTACGATCTCGTGGTCGGCTGGAGGCGCAGGAGAAAGGATGACATCTTCAAGGTTTATGGGTCCAGGATCTTCAATACCCTTGCAGGCTGGCTGGGCGGAGTACGCCTGCACGACATGAATTGCGGAATGAAGGTATTTCGTCGTGAAGTACTTGATGATCTTCTCCTGACCGGCGGCTTCCATCGGTTTCTCTCCCTGCAGGCCCATTGGAAGGGCTACCGGGTTTCTGAGCAGGAAATCGAACACAGCCCGCGGGAACACGGGAAATCGAAATACACCAGGACGAAGGGCTTTCGCGGGCTCCTCGATCTCTTCGTGATCCTGTTCCTGATGCGTTTTGAGGGCCGCCCCGGACGTTTTTTCGTCGGGGTCGGTACCATCTGTTCCGTTGTCGGTTTCGCCATATCCATCTATATCGCGGCGATTCGCCTGGTCCATGGGGATATTGACTCAAGGTATCCCCTCATGGCCCTGGGCCTGGGCTTGCTGGTGTTCGGTTTCCAGGCCTTTACCCTGGGGTTGTTCGGAGAGTTGCTCTCCTACCATTTCCGTAGTGTACGAGCAGTGGAGCCGGTGGTGACTGAATACACATCGGCTGACAACCGTGTTGAAGAGGCAACGGGGGCCGGGGAACCGGGTAATACATGAAGCTGCGCTTCCTGGTCCTGACGGCGGCCTATCCCAGTCCTGCGGAACCGGGACGGGCGGTCGCCATTGAGAATCTCAACAGGGCTCTTATCGAAGGTTCAGGAGCGGACATTTCGCTGACCGTGGTTGCTCCGCGAGTTCATCGCAGTGACCCCTTGCGTGAGGTTCGTTCCGGAATCGAGGTTCGGCGCTTCCTCTATCCAGCTGGTGGGAAAAGATTGCAGGAAGGGCCCGGCCCGCGGCTTTTTACACTGATTTGCTATGTTCTATCCGGCCTCTGGGAGGTTCTGCGGGTGGCTCGCCGGGGTGATTACGATGCCGTGTTATGCCACTGGGTGCTTCCCGGCGGCCCGATTGCCTGGCTCTCGTCCTTCATACTCGAGAAGCCGGTTTTTCTTTTTGCGCATGGTTCGGATCTGAACCGGTACGCGGCGCGTTCTTCAGGTCTTCGGCAGATTGCCGGTCTCGCCCTCGGTAAGGCGAGAGGAGTCTTCGTGGTGAGCGAAGATCTCCGCGACCTGGTGGAGAGCTACTACCCCGGAGCTGCCCCCAGGACAGAGGTTGTTCCCATGGGGACAGGAGGACAATTCCAGCCGGGTGACAGGCAGGTGGAGCGGGCAGGTCTTGATCTTGGGGGGGGAATGGC
>CAJWZY010000186.1 GCA_913050545.1 uncultured bacterium
GCCCTGGGTCGATCCGGACCGGGTGGGGAGCTGGGGCTGGAGTGGCGGCGGCTCCTTCACCCTGCGGGCGATGACCGGCAGCGGCGAGTTCCGCGCGGGGATCTCGGTGGCCCCGGTCACCGACTGGGATTATTACGACACGATCTGGACGGAGGCCTTTATGAAACGCCCGGAGGACAACCCCGGGGGCTATGAGCGCACCTCCATCGTCCGCAAGGCTCCCCAGCTCCAGGGCAGCCTCCTGATCGTTCACGGAACCCACGACGACAACGTCCACCCCCAGAACACCCTGCATTTTGTCAACGAGCTGATCGGTGCCGGTATCCAGTTCGAGATGATGCTCTACCCGGGGCGCAAGCACGGCATCCGCGATGCGCCGGCTCGCCGCCACCTCTACAACAAGATGCTCGGCTTCTGGAAGAGCAAGCTCTGAGCGGGCTTCATTGCCCGGAGGGCGGATGGAGTCCGACCGGCAGGTCCTCGACAATCTTTCCGCCCACGAGGTGCTCGTCGATGATCCTGTCGAGGTTCTCAGGGCCGCAGCTGGAATACCACGCGCCTTCAGGGTAGACCACGGCGACAGGCCCCCCGTAGCAGACGCGCAGGCAGTTGGCCTTGGTTCGCTGGATGCCCCCACGCTCGGAAAGCCCCAGCTCCTTGAGCCGGCTCTTGAGATGGTCCCAGGCCTCGAGGGATTCCTCGCGGCCGCAGCACCTGGGCTTGGCCTGGTCGCAGCAGAGAAAGATGTGCCGGCGGGAGCCGGGAATCCCCAGCTCCTCCATGATGCTTTGTTGCTGTCGGATCGTGTCGCTGTCCGGATTCATTTTCCCTTTCCTGGTCTTTTGATCCCGTGCTTGCGGAGCCGTGAAACGAGGGTGTTGCGGTTGCGGACACCGGCGAGGCGTCCTGCTGCCGACAGGTTCCAGGCAGCCTTTTCGACGAGCTCGAGCAGGTAGCCGCGTTCAGCCTCCTGCCATTGCCGGTCAAAATCATCGAGCTCTGGCAGCTCGCCTTCAGCCGCGGCAACAGGCACCAGCGCGCCCTTTTTCTGTGCCGGCTGTTTTTCAGTCTCGAGGCCGGGCAGGATGAGACCGAGTGACTCCGCATCGATGCGATCGCTCTCGGCCAGGATCACCAGCTTCTCCACCGAGTTCTCCAGCTCGCGCACATTGCCCCTCCAGGGGGCCGCCTCCAGCAGGGCCATGGCATCCTCGGTAAAGCTCATCAGGTCCCGCCCTGAGCGCTCACAGGCCTTCTCAAGGAAGATCATAGCCAGCGTCGGGATGTCCTCTTTCCTGTCACGAAGGGGCGGCATCTCGACGGGAACAACATTCAGGCGGTAGAAGAGGTCCTCCCGGAAGGAGCCCTCCCGTACTGCTTTGCGGATCGGGGTGTTGGTCGCCGCGAGAATCCTGACGTCGACCTTGCGCAGCTTGTTTTCTCCCACCTTGCGGATCTCGCCTTCCTGCAGGACGCGCAGCAGCTTGGCCTGCAGGTCGAGCGTGGTATTGGAGATCTCATCGAGGAAGAGAGTTCCTCCATCGGCTTCTTCGATGAGCCCGGTGCGGTCGTGTACCGCGCCGGAGAAGGCACCCTTGAGGTGCCCGAAGAGCTCACTTTCGAGCAGGTTCTCCGGCAGGGCGCCGCAATCTACCGTGACGAAGGGCTTTGAGCTGCGGGTGCTGGCATAGTGGACCGCGCGGGCGACCATGCTCTTTCCGGTGCCGGTCTCGCCGGTGACCAGGATGCTGACGTCCGACCGGGAGACCTTCTCAAGGAGGTGGGCGAGCTGCTGCATCGCCTCGGAGTTGCAGACCAGGTTCTGGAACCGGTAGCGGGTTTCCACCTCTTTCCTGAGGTAGAGGTTTTCCTGCTTCAGGCTCTTCATCAGGTTGGCGTTGTCGATGGCGATGGCCGCAAGCTGGGCGAAGGAGACCAGGAAGTCGAGGTCATCGGTTGAGAAGCTGTCGGTGCCCCGGCCATCTACGTAGACAGCTCCCAGGACCTCGTCACGCACGCTCAGGGGCACGCACATCAGGGTCTGGATATTGAAGGAGATGATGCTGTCGCGCTCGCGAAAGCGTTCGTCCGAGCTGGCGTCGGTGGCCAGCACCGGGTTGCCGCCGGCGGTCACATCATCGATGACGCTCTGGCAGATCTCGGTAGCATCGGTTACCGATTCGTGCTGCATGCCCCGAACCGCCCGGATGGTCAGTGAGCTGTCGCGGTCGCGCAGCAGGATCAGGCCCTTGCCGGCGCGCGTGGTCTCTATGGCCAGCTCCAGCAGGTGGTCGAGCAGGGGGTCGAGATCGACAATGGCGTGGAGGCTCTTGGCGATCTCGTAGAAGGAGCGCTCCCGGGCATCGGCCTCCACCCTCATGCGGGTCAGCAGCTCGGCATGGTCGCGGTCGATTCTCCTGTGCAGGGCAATTCCCTCCATGAAGGCGACGCGGAGCTCGGGGTCTTCGAAGGCATCGGCCTTTTCTCGAAGGAGCGTATAGGCTCTTCTCAGCGCCGCATCCGGATCGCCGATTTTCTGGCCGCTGGAATGGAGCACCGTGAGGGCGCGGTGGTGGATAAACCACGCCTCCTGGGAGCACTCGAGCCAGCCGGGCTGTTCATCGAGCAGGGCGACGGCCCTGGCCGAGACCTCGGCGGCCTCCTCGAGGGCGTTTTTCTCGATGAGAACAGCCGCCCGAAAGGCGAGGCCCTCAATGATGGAGTTTTTCGCGCCGGCCTCGGTGGCGATTTCGAGGGCTGAATCAACCTCGCCAAGAGCCTTGACCGCTTCATCCTGTTGCAGGTGGAGGCGGGCCGCGGCCATGCAGAGTTCCATCTTCTGGCGACTGCCGCCCCCCTCGGCGGTAACCGCCCGGGCCTGGGCGAGATGTTTGCGGGCTTCCGCGGTTTCTCCCCGGGAGGTGGCAATGGCCGCCAGCCGGCATTCATTGATCGCAAGGGACGGCTTGTTTTCAACCTCGGAGGCTATTTCAACGGCCTGTTTCAACAGCGGCTCGGCCTTCTCGAATTTCCCGATTCGCATCCAGACCGCCCCGAGGTTGCCGAGATCGGTCCCGACTCCCTGGCGGTTGGCCAGCTCGCGGCGGATCTGCAGCGCCTCGCTGATGAAATCGAGAGCCCTCTCGAGGCGACCCATCTCGGTGTAGACAAGCCCGAGGTTGACCAGGTTGCCGGCCTCTCCACTGCGCAGCCCGATTCGCCGGAAGGTTTTCAGAGAGCCCTTGAAGTACTCCTCCGCAGCCTCGAGCTCCCCCCGGTCCAGGTGGATCAGGCCGATATTTGATTCGAGGGCGCCGGCTCTCTGGGGGTCACCGAGCTGGCGGCGGATCGCCAGCGCGCCCTCCATCTCCTTCAGCGCTTTATCGTAGACCCCCTGCAGGTAATGCCCCGAGCCCATCAGCTGCAGGCACTCGGCCCGGAGCTCGAGGTCCTCCAGCTTTTCCGCCGCCTGCAGGGCCTCCTCCAGGGAGCTCTCCGCATCGGAATATTGTGCCAGGAAGAGCTGGAACATCCCCCTTCGACTCAGGAGCCGGACCTGCAGCGAGCCCGCGGCGGCCCCGGACCCGAGCATCTCATCCAGCTTTTCGAGGGCCTGCCTCCGTTTGCCGATGGAGTCGAGGTACAGGGCCTCCCGCAGGGTGACCTCGCCGGCCTGCGCGGTATCGCCGAGCTCGTCTGCAAGCTCACGCAGGTGGCCGAGCTCTTCGAGTTGTTGATTTTTTTCACCCAGGCGTCCCCAGACCTCTTCACGCAGGAGGTGGCAGGAAAACCGTTGGGGGGGTGCGGTGCTGACCTGCAGGGCGCGGTCAAGCCAGGTGGCCGCCTCCCGGAGCCCACCCCTGCGCAGGGCACGGCGCCCTGAGCTCTCCAGGAGATCGCGGGAGCTTTCGGGGTGGTCGGAGAAGAACAGGTGGCGGGCCAGCTCTTCCAGCGGGGGCTCACCTGTGCCGGAGTGTTCCTGTTGAAGCCAGCCGGCTGCCACGGTGTGCAGACGGCAGCGCTCCTCTTTTTCAAGCGCTGCATAGGCTGCCTGCTCAAGTGCGGCATGGGCAAAGGCGAAGCGGCTTCCTTCCCGTTTGAGCAGCTGGTCAAGAACAACCCCATCGAGAGCCGGGCGAATGGTGTCCGGGTCGCCCGCCTCACCGGTATCATTATCAAAGGCGATCAAGGAATAGAGCTCCTTGGAGGTGAAGGGCCTCGCCAGCACCGCAGCGGCCTCAATGACCTGTTTTCTGAGGCCGCTGAGGCTCTCGAGGCGCCTCCTGGCTGCGTCTTCAAGCGAACTGGGAATGGGAGCCTCGATGCCGGCCTTGAGCGTCCAGGTGGCTCCACGGCGCTCGAATCCGCCCAGCTCTCCGAGCAGCCGGAGATATTCTTCGATATAGAAGGGGTTTCCGGCGGTGTCCTGGTGCAGGCGTTCCTGCATTTCTTCGGGAATCCCGGCGCTGTGCCCGAGCAGGCGCCGGGTGTAGGCAGACACCTCTTCGACGGCGAGTCCATCGAGGCTGATTTTCTCCAGGGCGGTGGGAAGGTCGAAGATGTTCTCGAGGGTGCGGGTAAACACCAGGTCGTCCTCCCCATCCAGCCGGCAGGAGAGAAAGAGGTGCAGCCGCCGGCCGGCTCCTTCCTGCGCGGTTCGCCGTGCAAGGTAGGCGAGGGTGTGAAGGCTGAGGCTGTCGGCCCATTGCAGGTCGTCGATGACAATAGAGCAGGGTTGCTGCCGGGCGATTTCGTCGAGAAGGTTTGTGACCCGGAAATGGAAGCTTTCCAGGGAGGCTCCGGCGGCGGTGGGGGATGGGTCTTCCTGCAGGTCGAGCAGGAACGCCTCGAGCTGCGGGAGGAGCTCATCTTCGTCATCTTTTTCAGCCGCGATGCGCTCGAACAGCCTGTAAAGGAGTGCGCCGGGACCATCTTCCTCCCGGCAGGTTTCCAGGTGGAGCGCCGCGTCCCGGACCTGTGCCCGGACCTGCAGCTCGCGCAGCAGGCGGGTTTTGCCCATCCCGGTCGGGCCCAGGAGGAGCGCCCCGGCGGGCCCTTCTCCGTCGGTGTTCGCCAGGAGCTCCAGGAGCCGGGCGAGGAGCTCTTCCCTCCCCACGAAGACAGAGGAGAACGCCGGCAGTGAGG
>CAJWZY010000187.1 GCA_913050545.1 uncultured bacterium
AGTGCCATCGCAGCACGAAGCGAAGGCAGGGGGAAGCCGGTTAATCGGGCCAGGGTGTATTGAATTCTCACGAACTCACTCTAAGCGATCATTTGCTCCTTGCGCAACTGCCCGGCGGAAACGAATCACTGTCACTGAAACAGCTTCGCAGGAGTTGTGATAGTGGATTGACCTTGGTGCCCCATGTGTGGATCATAGGGGGCTTGACTGTTATTTAAGACGATCCATTTTGACATCTACGATTGAAGGAGGAATTCCAGCCGTGCCACGCAAGGTAACGCTTTTTACAGGACAGTGGGCTGACCTGCCCTTTGAGACAATGTGCGAGAAGGCCAAGCAGTTCGGCTACGATGGGATCGAGCTCGCCTGCTGGGGAGACCACTTCGAGGTCGGTAAGGCCCTCAGCGATGATGGCTACTGCGCCGGGCGCTGGGAGATCCTCGAGAAGCATGGCCTGAGTGCGTATGCAATCTCGAACCATCTGGTCGGGCAGGCGGTCTGTGACAATATCGACGAGCGCCACGCGGCGATCCTTTCCGAGGAGATCTACGGCGATGGTGAGGCCGAGGGTGTCCGCCAGCGCGCCGCCCAGGAGATGATCAACACGGCGCAGGCCTGCCGGAAGTTCATCGACGCGCGGCCCGGGGGAGAAGAGTTCCCTGCCGTCGTTAATGGTTTCACCGGCTCGAGCATCTGGCACTCGATCTACGCCTTTCCTCCGACCACGCAGGAATACTGGCAGAAGGGTTTTGATGATTTTGCCGCCCGCTGGATCCCGATTCTCGATGAATTCGAAAATGCGAACGTGAACTTCGGCCTCGAGGTTCACCCCACCGAGATCGCCTTTGATACCGCCAGTGCAGAGCGGGCCGTTGATGCGGTCAAGGGGCACAAGCGCTTCGGCTTCAACTACGACCCCTCTCACCTCGAGTACCAGGGCGTTGACTACGTCAAGTTCCTCTACACCTTTGCAGAGCGGATCTACCACGTCCACATGAAGGATGCCTGGTCCGACAAGGGAGACGGGACGGTCGGTGTATTCGGTGGACACACCGACTTCGCTGATCCACGGCGTTTCTGGGATTTCCGTTCACTCGGTCATGGCGATATCGATTTCGAGAGGATCATCGTCGCTCTGAACGATATCAAGTACCGCGGTCCCCTCTCTGTTGAGTGGG
Source organism: uncultured bacterium (assembly GCA_913050545.1). Taxonomy (GTDB): domain Bacteria; phylum Planctomycetota; class UBA8108; order UBA8108; family UBA8108; genus UBA8108. The sequence goes on from CAJWZY010000187.1 coordinate 1,179, forward strand.
AGGACAGCCGTATGGATCGCGAGTTCGGTGCCGAGGAGGCCTGCGATTTTGTTCGTGCGGTTGACTTCCCGAGTTCGGATATTGCCTTCGACGGCCAGTTCGACCAGTAAGCTTTCAGGAGGTCGTCTCATGAGTTGCATCTTCACCAGGCGAACTGCCGCAGCCCTGGCCGTGGGCCTGTTGTTGTGTAGTGGTGTGCTGGTCTCTGAGCTCTTCGCGGATGCCTCGAGCGTCAGGAAATTGCAGGGCCGCCTTCAGAAGGCGGTGGCTGCAGGAGATGGAGGGCTGGCAAGGGAGGTGGTCGGCCTGCTTGCCGATACCGGAGAGCTGACGGCGGCGAAGACAATCGTCCAGGCGGTTGTCAAAACCCGCAAGCTCGGTATCTACGATGGCGCTCTCAGAGCACTGGTGCGAATGAAGGAAGACAAGGTCCGGTCCTGGCTCGCCAAGCAGAGCCGTCGGTCCAAAAGCTGGCAGGAGCGCTATTTCCTGCTCGATGCGATTTCCCGTATCGATGATCCCGGCTGCCGGGAGGCCATTGGGGAGGCGGCTGCGAAGGAAAAGAATCCCAGGGTACAGGACTTTGCGATCGACCTGCTCAGCAAGGCCCGGCAGCCCTGGGCTATCGAGACGCTCATCGGGCTGCTGGAGAGTTTCTCCAGGAAGAAGCAGCTCGCGCCCCGTGCACAGAAGGTTTCGGAAATTCTATCCGCATCGACAGGGCACAGCATCGAGACGGCTGCTGATTGGCGTAAATGGTGGGAGGGCGCGAAGAGCGGCTTCCGGTTCCCTGGAGACAGGAAGCCTTCAGACTCGACGGGCCGAACAGGGGTCAAGAGCGTCATCCAACGTCTCAAGGACAGGGACGAGGCGCATTTTTTCGGGGAGATGGTCGCCGGGGACGTCATCGTGGTGACCGGGAAGTTCGACCATGTTGAAAACGTCCTGAAGAAGCTCGCCATTCCTCACCAGATTGTCGAGCGCACAAAACTCAAGGACTTCGTTCTGAAGCCGACCTCTGTCGTGGTCTTTAATTGCCACAGCGAGGACGTGTTGAGTGCGGAGGCTCTTGAGAAGGTTGGTAAGTTCGTGGCAGCCGGTGGTTACCTCTTCTCTTCGGACTGGGAGCTGCAGAATGTTCTCCTGAAGAGCTTCCCGAGGACGATCGGACAAGGACCCAAGACCGGGAACGAGGGGATGGAGGTCGGCATCGAGCCTTCTGAAAAGAACCAGGCTCATCCCTACCTGCGGGACGTTTTTCCCCGGAACCCCTTCAAGCTGGAGGACTTCAAGTGGAAGATTGACTCGGTCTCCGCGATCGTACGTGTTCCGCCCGGGGGTAAGGTGCTCTCCCTGGTTGAATCCACTGAGCTTGCGAAGCAATACGGTGGGGGGGCAGTCGCGGCAACGTTCCGCTACGGCCGTGGATCCGTTCTTCACGTCCTGAGCCATTTCATCGCCCAGCGCGATGCCTCAGGGGACGGCTTCGCCCTCCAGCAGATGCTCGCAAACTTCATCGTCGAAAAGCAGAAGTGGCGTCGGAAGGCGAAGGCTAAGGTGAAGCGCTGAGGGCTGTTTTCTTCAGATGACCCAGTGGCTGACGCAGCCGGAGTCTGCCTGTGAGACAGTGGCGGCGAAATCCGCCAGGTAGCCACGGCTGTGCTTGAGCTCGGGGGGAGCCCATGCTGCCCGGCGGGTGCCCAGCACCTCGTCGCTGACATGCAGGGTGATCTTTCCTTCCAGCAGCTCGAAGGAGATCTCGTCCCCGTCTTCGACGAGGGCAATCGGCCCACCTGCGATAGCCTCGGGGGCGCAGTGAACCCCGATCGCTCCGTGCGACACCCCGGAGACCCGGGTGTCGGATACGAGGGCGACCTTCCCATCGAGTTCGGGAACAGAGAGGGCGGCTGATGCGACGAGAACCTCGGGCATGCCGGAGGCCTGCGGCCCGAGGTAGCGCAGAACGATAACGGTTCCCGGTCCGATGCGACCGTCTTCAACGGCCTTGGCCACGCTCCTTGAGTCATCGAAGCAGATCGCGTGGCCCCGGAAGCTGGTCTCCTCCATGCTGGAGACCTTGAATACCATGCCGTCCGGCGCCAGGTTTCCGAAGCAGACCTGGATATCGGCGAAGGCCTTGAAGGGAGCATCTGCAGCCGCGATCAGCTCCTGGTCGGCAGGTGGCGCAGGGGCGTCTGCGAGGTTCTCCGCCAGCGTTGACCCGGTGACGGTCATGCCGCCTCCATCGAGGACGCCTGCAACAAGGAGGTGCTTGAGCAGGACCGAGGCTCCGCCGATGCGATGCAGGTCGACCATGGTGCCTGGACCGCGGGGGGCAAAGCTGCAGAGCACGGGTGTCTCTCTCATGATGGGCTGGATATCAGTGAGGGTGAAATCGACCTTCGCCTCGCGAGCCAGCGCCAGCAGGTGAAGCATGCCATTGGTTGAGCCGCCGATGGCGGCGATCGCCGCGGCGGCATTGCTGAAGGCTGTCTTCGTGAGAATATCCCGGGGACGGATCTCTTCCTGGAGCAGGTTCCTCACCAGTGCCCCTGTTCTTCCGCATTCTTCGCTCTTCTGGGGATCGATAGCGGGGATCGAGCTGCTCTGGGGAGGGGAGAGCCCCATAGCCTCCAGGGCAATTCCCCAGGTGTTGAAGGAGGCGGCGATACCGCAGCCTCCGGGCCCCGGGCAGGCGACCCGGAGGATCTCGTCGGCTTCTTCCTGCTCGATGGAGCCGACCGATGCGGCGGCCTGTGAATCGTATACATCGAGGATGGTCACATCCCGGTTCTTGTACTGGCCGGGATGGATGCTCCCTCCGCTGAGAATGAGCCCAGGGTAGTTGAGCCGCGCCAGCGCCATGGCGAAACCCGGGCCGTTCTTGTCACAGTTGTGGAGGCCGACGAGGGCGTCGTAGGAGTGGGCGCTGACCACGCATTCGGCGGCATTGGCGATCATGTTGCGCGAGGGGAGGCTGGCATTGCCGCCCTCCATTCCCTGGGTGATATTGTCGCTGACACCGGGTACGCCAAAGGGGAAGCCTACGAGGCCGGCGCTGTGGCAGCTCTCCTTGATCTCTTGCGCGAGCTCGTAGGCGTGGACATTGCAGAGATTACCTTCCAGCAGTGGCACCCCGATTCCGATCTGGGGCTTGTCGAAATCCTCATCGGTCATTCCAAGGCCGTAGAAGAAGGCAGTCACTCCCCGCTGCCAGCCACGGGTCAGGTTCCGGCTGTTCCAGTTCAGGTGTTTCATGCAGGGTGCTCCCACTGATCGGTTAACTCCGGCAGTATAGTGAACCAGGAGGTGGCAGACCAGCCTCACCTGCGGGTGGCGGCTTTTGCGATGTTGAGTATTTCAGCCAGTTGGTGGATGATGGCCGGGCGGTTCTGAAATAATGCATCCGGCTATACCGGGAGGCTCCCATGCCCGTGCGTCTTTCTGTCCTTCTCACCACGATTCTGCTGGTGTTCAGCCGGCCGGTTGCCGGTTTTGCGCAGGAGAGCAGGGTCGACTGGTCACAGATCGACAAGGAGTATTCCAGGGAGGTCCTTCCGCTGTTGCGGAAATATTGCCTGAAGTGCCATTCCACCGAGAAGCACAAGGGTGAGCTGGACCTTGAGCGCTTCAGCCGCCTGGCGCAGGTCAGGAAGGATCTCGGTCCCTGGCAGAAGACGGTTCGCCAGCTCGTCAACGGCGAGATGCCTCCGAAAAAGAGCCCCCAGCTTCCCGCTGCCGATGAGAAGCGGCTTCTTGGCTGGATCGACTTGCTGTTGGCCGGTGAGGCCCGTGAGCGGGCCGGTGACCCCGGCCGGGTGATCCTGAGACGGCTCAACAACACGGAGTATGACAACACGGTTCGCGATCTGACGGGGCTCGAGCTCGATGCCACCAGGAAGTTCCCGGTCGATGGCGCCGCGGGGGAGGGGTTCGCCAACACCGGCG
>CAJWZY010000188.1 GCA_913050545.1 uncultured bacterium
ACCCCGCCGCACTGGCACGCCCTCATCTCCATCGCCGCGATGGAGGCAGGAAAGGACGTGGTCAGCGAAAAACCCATGACCCGGTTTATCGCGGAAGGAAGAGCCGTGGCCGATGCTGAAAAGCGTTACGGCCGTGTGTACCAGGTCGGCACCTACGGCCGCTTCGGCAGGCAGGGAGATGCCCGGGCCCGCGCCAGGAGAAAGCTCATGAAGAGCGGCCTCCTGGATGACTGCAAGGGTGTCCTCATCATGCATCGCGGCTACAAGGTCAAGCAGTGGAGCGGCCTGGTCAACACCGCCCCCCAGCAGGTACCCGACTGGCTCGACTGGGACATGTACCAGGGCCCCAACGCCATGAAGCCGTTCCATCGCCATCGGTTTGGAGGCACCCATCGGGGCTATTGGGACTACGACGGCGGCGGCCTCGGAGACATGGGGCAGCATTTCCTCGATCCGGTGACCTGGGAGTACGGCCTCGACCACACCTCCCCGTCAGAGATCACTCCCTACGCGCCGCCGGCCCACCCCGAGGCGGTCGGAATGTGGGGCTGGGTGGAGCTGAAATACGCCAATGGCTTCACCATCGTCCTCGAGAGCCGAGAGTGGGGAAAACGCTATGATCGAAAACAAAACCGGGACATCAGCGCCAATGACCTCTCTGCGGATGACCGCGGGAAGCTGGCCCAGATGCCCGAACCGGAACGACTGCTCGGCTTCGGAGAGGCGGTCAAGGCCCGCAAGCCGGCCGGCGGCAATGCCGAGGCCGCCCACAGGACAGTCACCATCATGCATCTCGCCAATATAGCGATCCGCATGGGTCGCAAGATCCATTTCGACCCTGTCACCGAGCAGATCATCGGCGACGAGGAGGCCAACCGACTGGTCAACCAGCCCATGCGCGCTCCCTGGCATCTCTGATAAAAAAAAACCGAACCCTGCCCGAGTGGGCAGGAGAAGGAACCTGGAACATGAAAAAACAAATCAACGTAGCGGCGATCGTCAACCAGCTCCCTGACGCCGATCGTCCCGGCACTGAGAGCAAGTTCACCGGCCCGGCGCCTGATGAGGCGAAGAAGCTGGTGGCATCTATTCTCTCCGGAGGCCGCGAGGCAATTCTCGAGCTGGCGGAAATGATCCGCGACGCCAACGGCAAGGGAGAGAAAAACTTCAAGCCCGGCTATCTCCTGCATGCCGTCGCCCTGCGCGTCGGCGACAAGGGCCGGGAGAAGGAAAAGCTGGTGTTCACCGAGGCTCTCGCCTCTCTCCTTGGCGGAGTCAACCCTCCCCCTGGAGCGCAGGAGTATCTCCTGCGCGAGCTGCAATGCGCCGGCGGCCCGGAGGTCGTCAAGACGCTGGGAGGCCTGCTGGAGAAACCCGGCCTCTGGGAGCATGCCTTGAGCGTCCTGGTCGCTATCGGGACGGGAGCCGGTGAGCCATTGCGAAAGGCCCTCGCCGGAGCGAAGGGACGCAGGCGGCTGGCGATCCTGCAGGCATTAGGCAGCATTCGCGATACGGCCTCCACTACCGCCCTGGCCGGCGCCACCGAAGACAAGGATGAAAACACCCGCCTGGCTGCCATCAGGGGGCTGGCGAGGATCGCCACCCCGGCCTGCGTCGAGCCTGTCCTCAAAGCTGCCGCAAAGGCGAAGGGCTGGGAAAAAATCCGGGCGAACAAGGCATCCCTCCTGCTGGCGGAAAACCTGGCGGCCTCCGGCAACAAGGACAAGGCCCGTGAGACGTGCAACCTCCTGGTCAACGCCAACCAGGCTGAAGAGGACAGCTACGTGCGGGAGGCAGCTGAGCGGGTTATCGCCGGGCTCTGATTCCCCCGGGTTATTTCCCGCCGGGGGATGCTCCGTAGAGATGTTTTCCCTTCCGCGCCGCCTGGATCGCCTCATCGGTATCCACTGGCGCCCCCGGATCCGATTGCGCCTTCAGCCAGCGGTCGAGCTCCGTTCGCAGCCTCCCAATTCGCTCCTGCTCGCCGGGCAGCCCCGCAAGGTTCTTCATTTCATAGCGGTCTTCAGCCGTGTGGTAGAGCTGCTCCGGTGGCCTCCGCATGTAGCGCTTCACCAGCTTGTAGGTATGGGCATTGGCCCAGCTCTCCCGCACCCAGGTCGACCAGTAGGGATTGTTCAGCTGGCCGTTACCCCGTATGCCCATGAGATGCTTCTCAATGTAGAGTTCATTCGGGAGAAGGTTGCGGATGTAGCGGTATTTACCATCGCTGACGGTACGAATCGGGTAGGGCGGCCCCTCGGGAATATTATTGTGGATCCCATAGACGTAGGACCGGTGCTTTTCAGCCCTGCCCGCCAGCACAGCCAGGAAGCTGCTGCCGTCGTAATTCTGCTTCCCTGGATTACCACCCGCGGCCTCCAGCAGCGTCGGCAGAATATCGGCGTACTGCACCAGCGCGTTGGTCCGTTTCCCCACAGCCGTCTTACCGGGCCAGCGGGCCACGAGCGCCGTATGCAGCCCGGTATCCCAGTTGGTCCACTTGCAGCCGGGAAACTGCGAGCCCTGCTCCGAGGTAAAAAGGACCAGCGTTTTATCCGCCTTCCCTGACTTATTGAGAGCCCCGAGAATCTCACCCACCTGCCCATCCATGTAGGTGATCTCAGCAAGATATTTCCCATAGTCCTCGCGCGTCCTCTGGGTGTCAGCAATATTGGGAGGCAGCTTGATCTTCTTCGGCGGGTACCTTGACGCGTCTCCCATCACCCAGGGCACGTGCGGCTCGACCAGTGCCACCACGAGGCAAAAAGGCTGCTCCCCTCCCCTGCCGATGAACTCTCCGACTGATTTCAGGTCGTGCTTTCGGGTCGGATTGCGGACGCAGTTGGGATCGAAGCCGCCTACCTTAACAAAAGGAAAGGCCGCCTGGGGCTTCACATGCACCTTGCCGGCGATTCCAACCCGGTACCCGAGCTCCTTGAGGTGATGCGGCATGCTGGTCACTGCAGGGCGACTGGCAGAGTGGTTCCAGGCGCAGCCATTGCGCATCGGATATTGCCCGGAGTAAAGCTCCGCTCTGCATGGCTGGCACATCGCCTCACTCAGATAGGCCAGGTTAAAGGTCAGGCCCTGGCTCGCCAATCGGTCAATATTCGGGGTCTTCGCGTTCTGGCCGCCGTAGAGAGGCAAGTCGTTGTAGGTACAGTCATCTGCCATGATGATGAGAACATTCGGCCGGGAGCCCGCCGCCGTTTTCCCTTCTGCGGAAGAAACCTGCAGAGAAGACAACAGGAGGAACCCCAGGCAGAGGCAGAAAAGCAGCCGGCGCACAAGCGCTGCAAGGTGAAGTGATTTAATCATGCGGCCCATCATAGGCGACCCGTGATCGCGGGAACACCCCATCCCTGCTTCAACATCCGGAGTATTCCTCGCACCCGAGATCGCCGGGCCCACCGGGAGCATCGGGGTCCGGGCCACAGCCACCAGGGAGAGGCCCGGGCGGCGCCGGTGGAGGACCGCCCCTGAAGAGGTAGTTGAGCACGTGGATTCCATCTGAGATATCTACCGACTCGCTGTTGTCAAAATTTGCCGCCTCGAGGCAGGAGATGAGGGCGCCCCCGAGAAAAAGATAGTTGAGGATCCTGACAGCATCTGTGATGAGGAGCTCCCCATCTCCATCGGTGTCTCCCCGCCTGAAAACCGGGGCAACAACCTTGCTGATACTCATATTGTCGAATACCTGGTTGTCCCTGCCAACCGCGGACAGCAGAAGCCTTGAGCCCTGGAAATCGAGCCGGACGTGATGGTAAACGCTTGCGTAATAGGCTGTGTTGGCGCCCGGGTTCCTCTGCGCGAGGCTCCCCCCGCCACCCCCGGTGACGACGTAGATCGGGGCATCGGGATCCTGGTAATCGGGGTCCTCTCCGGTTGCCACCGCCCGGCCATTTCTCATCGGGTAGAATCTCTCGTAGAAATGGGCGTGGGCCTGGAACACCAGGTCGACCCCGTAGCGCGCGAAGAGGGGATCGAGAACCCGCCTGTTGGCCTCGACTGCCAACCAGGCCGCGTAGAGAGGGTGATGCAGCGAGACGACCTTCCAGAGCTTCCGGCTACCGGCCAGCTGCTCCTCGATCCACGCATGCTGGGCTGTCCCCACCCCCATACCCTGGTTGGAATCGAGGATCAGAAAAAGCGCGTCCCCGTACTCGAAGGAATAATATCGCTCGCCTCCAGGGCTGTCATCAGGCAGGTGAAAGGAGCCGAAAAAGACCGTTCCGCCGTCATCGAGGTCGTGGTTTCCCACCGTCGGATAGATCACCGAACGCGAGATGGTCTCTGCATAGATGCCGAAATACTTCCTGTCCATCTCGAGGTCGCTGCCGCCGCGCGGATAGATAAAGTCGCCGGTGTGAATCCCGACATCCGGGGCGGAAAGCCGGATCCCGGCCGCGACATCGAGCTGCGCCTGGTTGCCGGTGCCTGTGTCACCGACAACGACGACGCGAAACTCCCCGGCGGAAGCCGGCCCCGGAAAGGTCCTGAAACGCAGCCCATCAGCCACCACCACGCCACCGGAGAGAACCCGGTAATGATACTCCGTACCGGCTGAGAGCCCGGTGAGGGCTACGGCGTGCTCGGTGGATGGGGCAGGGCTTTCGACACTCAACCCCAGCCCTGCATCCGGGCCGTACTCAACAGCCCCGGTTAAAGGAGCGGCAGTCCTCCAGACGACCACCATCGAATCGGTCGCACCTAGCTGGAGGAACGGCCCACGGGTAAGTTCCTGCGCCTCCACGACTCCAGCGGCCAGGAGCAGGGCCGTCATTACAGCAACAGCGCATCGCATCCTCATGCCCTCGCCTTTCCTTATTCCTTGCTTACCAGGACCCACCAGCCTAAGGCAGGCTTGCCCCCGAGGCAAGAAACCCCACGAGCAGCGGGAAGAACAGGCCGGGTAAATTTGCTACACTAAGGACAAGGAGCCCCTGAAGGTCGAAAGCAAATTGGAGAAATAAAATGAACCGCGCCTGCTGGCAATCCTGCCTTGCCGTCCTTGTCTCCCTGGTCTGCCTCACAACAGCATCAGCTGAACCGCCCCGGCTGCTCGACAGCCAGTTCAACCTGCCACCTGGCTTCCACA
>CAJWZY010000189.1 GCA_913050545.1 uncultured bacterium
GTGGAAGCCCTCGCCCAGGCGCTGGCCGAATATGCGGGAACGGTTTTCTTTGTCAGCCATGACCGGACCTTTGTCAGCCTCGTCGCCTCGAACATTGTCGATGTCGGCAAGGGGCGGGTGGTTCTTTATCCCGACACCTACGAAGCCTATGTCTACAGGATGGAGCAGGATGCGGCAGGAAGGGAGGAGGCCCGGCAGGCCAGGCAGAAAAAGGAGAGCCCCACCCGCCAGCCGGGCAAGGGAGGCGCCGGGTACCAGCAGCGCAAGCAGCTGCGCTCCGGCCTGGGGAGGCTCGAGTCGCGGTGTAAAAAAACAGAAGCACGGATGAAAGAGTTCGAGGGTGAGCTCAAGGAGATCCATCGCGAGTACGAGGAGGACCCCCTGGAGTATTCGCCGCTGAAGCAGACCCGTGAGAAAGAGCTCCAGGTCGAGCTGGCGGAGCTCGAGCTCCAGTGGCTCGACATCCAGGCCGAGATCGAAAAGATCAGGGAAGAGCTGGGATAACCGCCCGGCTCGATGGTCTCAGCGCCGGGTCTCCAGGCCCTTCAGGAGACGGTCCCGCGCCTGCTCCAGTGTGTCGAGCTTCTTGGCAAAGGCGAAGCGGACCTCGCGCTGCCCGAGGCCCGGGGTGTTGTAGAAATGGGATCCCCCGACGACCGCGACCCCCACCTCTTTTGCGAGCCAGACGGCGAAGTCGTTTGATTCACCCGGATAGTTCCATTCTTCGTAGCCGGCCATCACGTAATAGGCGCCCTCGGGAGTGTTGACCGCCGTGAAGCCGGTCTGTGAGAGGATCTCCATCATCAGGTCACGTCTCTCATGGTAGTCCTCCAGCTGCCTGGCATAGAAATCCTCGCCGAGTGAATAGGCGACCACCCCCGCAGCCTGCAGGGGGGTGGGGGCGCAGATGGTGGTGAAATCATGGATGGTACGGGTCCCGGTGGCCCAGGGTTCCTGGGCGACAAAGAAGCCAAGCCTCCACCCGGTTATGGAGAAGGTTTTTGACAGGCCGCCGACGGTAATAGTGCGCCCTGCCATTTCCGGGAGCGTTGCCAGGGGGATGTGTTCGCGGCCATCGTAGAGAATGCGGTCATAGATTTCATCGGTCACAGCCACGAGGTCGTTCTCTATGCAGATGTCAGCTACGGCCTGCAATTCATCGCGGGTGAGGACTCGGCCGCTGGGATTGTGCGGGGTGTTGAGAATGACGGCCTTGCTGCGCGGCGTTACCGCTGCGCGGAGGCGCTCGGCATCGAGAGCATAATCAGGGGGAAGCAGGGGCATGTAGACCGGGGTGGCCCCGGCGAAGTGCACCGCGGGGGTGTAGTTCTCATGCGCCGGCTCGATGATGATGACCTCGTCACCCGGGTCGGCCACAGCCATCAGGGCGGCAACGATTCCCTCGGTGACTCCGCAGGTGATGGTGATGTGAAGGTCTGCATCGAGCCAGTCGAAATGCGGGGCGTAGCGGCGCTTGAGGTTTGCAGTGATGGCCTCGCGCAATTCTGCCAGTCCCCAGGTAACGGCATATTGATTGGGGCCCTCGAGCACGGCTTTTGCCGCCGCCTCGCGGACCTCGCGGGGAGGGTCGAAGTCAGGATATCCCTGCGAGAGGTTAACGGCTCCGCAATCCAGCGCGATGCGGGTCATCTCCCTGATCCAGCTCTCCTGGAGATGTTCAAGCTTGGCGGCGGTTCTGCCCCTGGAGGTCATCTGGCAACAGGCCTGTGGTTCTGCGTGCAGGGGCAGGTGGGCTTACCCATCTTTCTGCTCCGGGTCGTTTCCGGTAAGTACATCTTCCACCCACGCCCGTCCGCGCATCATCGAGGGAAAGCCCAGGGTGGTGACAGACAGGATGACAGCGTGGCGAATCTCTTCTTCGCTGCAACCGGCGGCCAGCGCCTTGCGGACACTGGAGTGTGTAGATCCTTCCATCCCCGCGCCGATACTGAGGCCGAGCTTGACGAGTGCCTGGGCCTGGCTGTCAAGTGGCCCGGCTTCTCGGGCCGCCTTACCGAGAGCCTCGTAGGCCCCGGTCAGCTCGGGATGGTTTTCCTTCATCTGGATATAAAATTCCGGTGGCTTCGCCATGCCCTCTCCTTCTCGCCAGGCCAGCTGTCGTTATCGGTGGGAAGAACGTTGTACTTACTGCCCGAGATCATAGCTCCCCGGAAGTTATTTAACGACCCTGTCTGCCCTCTTCTTGCAGTTCCGGATGGAAAAGAGCCGGGAACGCGAACCCTGGAGGTCGCGTTCCCGGCTCCAGGAGGCGGAGATTCCGCCGCTTGAATCCCGGTATCAGTTTACTGGCAGCCGGTATAAGTTTCGCAGCCCAGGTCGCCGACAGAGCCGGGGATGTCAGTATCCGGTCCACACCCGGAGTCCACACCCGGAGGTCCGGGCAGGGCGGGAGCGTTCCCGCCCCGGAACAGGTAGGTGAGGATCAGGACTCCATCGGTCAGGCTGACAGATGCATCGTTGTCTGAGTCTGCCGCCTCCAGGCAGGCGGGTTCACCGCCGCCGAGGAAGAGGTAGTTCAGGATAATGATGGCATCGGTCAGTTCGAGAACACCGTCTCCATTGCCGTCGCCGCGTGAGAAGACATTGTCGTCGGTCAGGGGCAACACCACGAGAGAGAAATCGCCCATGGCTCCCTGGTCTTCGCTGCTGACGACGATGGAATAGCTGCCGGGTTTGAGATCGACGTTGAGGCAGGCGGCATCAGAGCCGGCTCCACAATTGTCATTGAAGGCGGTCTCATCACAGAGGTCATTGAAGAGGGCGACGGTCGGGTCAAAACTTTCGGAAGAGACCGCGATCCGCCCCGAGAAGGGCTCGGTGACCTGGAATGAATAGACCTCGATGGGCTGGTCGAAGGGGGGCAGGGTGCATTCACTTGCGCCCAGGACCCCGTCAACGGCCTGCTCGGGAACCACCTCGCCAACACGGCAGCGGACACAGAAGTTGTCGCCGCTCTGGCAGGTGGCGGTAAGCGAGAATCCGCCTGTCGCACCCTGTCCAAAGCTGCTCACCCCTACGTAGTAGACACCGGCAGCGAGATCCGCCAGGACGAGCCTGGAATTGAGGCCGTCGCCGCCGTCATCATCAGAGGCCATGAGGCCACAGTTCTCGTCAAAGAACTGCATGTAGGTATCGTAATCTCCTGTGAGGTCGATCGTGAGATCTCCCCCTGCAATGACCAGGCTGTAGAGGTCCAGCCCCTGGCCGGATGCCCTGGTGCACTCGGTCATCGGGAAGGTTCCATTTTCGGGGATCGCGCAGCTGATCAGGGCCACCTCGCAGTCAATGCAGCGATCAATCGGATCCTGGCAGGTCACCCCGAGGGTGTAGGCGCCGGTTGCGGTCGGTGCGGCCGAGTAGGAGCTCGCGCCGATGAAGTACGTTCCGGCGGTCAGGTATTGCGCGAGACGGGAGTTGAGGTTCATGCCGCCATCGTCGTCGAGGGCGATCTGGATGCAGTTCTCGTCGTAGAGCTCGAGGTAGGTGTCATAATCCGAGGCGCCATTGCCATCGTTGTCAAGCGAGGTGAGCTCGATGACGTACTCAAGATCTTCTTCAACCACGAACTGGTAGATGTCGACCTGTTGCCCAGTGGCATTGGAGCGGGCGGAGAGGCAGCCGCTCTCAGGGAAAACACCCTCGGCGGTGCCATCGCAGGCGATTTCACCCACCTGGCATTCGGCGCAGATTTGCTCGGGAGGAATGGTTTCCCGGCACTCCACGGTGAGAGTGAATTCTCCGGCGGCCGGGGTGATGGTGCCGCTGACGCCGATGTAGTGGAGCCCACCGAGGACCTCCAGGTTCAGGCGCGCAACGCCGTCGAAAGCCGCTGCGGTTCCCAGGCTGATACAGCTCTCGTCAAAGAGCTGGAGGTAGGGAGCGAACTCCGTCGATTCCAGGGTGAGGAGGAGCCGTCCACCTTCGGGCGGGACATCGACCATGTAGAGGTCAAGCTCCTGGCCGGTTTCCCGGCTGCAGGTGGTCTCGGGGAAGTTACCTGTAGTTCCTTCGCCACAATCGGCCTCTCCAACGACACAGTCTTCACAGATTCTTTCGGGGGGGGTGATGTCCCGGCAACCAACGGTGAGGGTGAATTGCCCGGTGCTCTGTGCGATGTTGCTGCTGACTCCAATGAAGTGAGTCCCACCGGCAACCTGGACGTTAAGGCGTGCAGCATTGTCAAGGCCTGTGGCGGAGCCGAGGGTGAAGCAGCCCTCATCGTAGAGCTCGATATAGGGAGCGAACTCGGTTGATTCGAGGGTCAACAGAAGCCACCCACCTTCGGGCGGGACCTCGACCATGTACAGGTCGATATCCTGGCTGGTTTCCCGGGCGCAACCGGTTTCGGGGAAGTTTCCTGTGATCTCTCCGCCGCAATCAGCCTCGGCAACGACACAATCGATACAAAGAGCCGCCTGGTTGAAAGGCTCACTGCAGCTTGCGTTCAGGAGGAAGTCTCCGGAAGCCGTGGAGCTGAAGCTGCTGGCGCCAACGAGGTAGGTGCCGGCAGGCATCTCCCGGGTGATGCTGGAGTTAAGTCCGGCTCCGCCATCATCGTCGAGCTCAATCAGGACGCAGTTTTCATCATAGAGTGCAAGGTAGGTGTCGTAGGGGGCGGTCAGATTGATCGTGACCTGCTCACTTCCTTCGGGCACCACCAGGGTGTAAAAATCTACCGGGCTTCCCCGGGTGAGTGAGCATGCGCTCTTGGGGAAATCGGCATCGAGGTCTACTCCGCAGACGAGCTCGCCGAAAATACAGGCATCGCCACAGAGGAGACAGGCTGCGAAGTTGGCGCAGTCATCGTCGGCGCAATCGACGGCGTCGTCGAAATCGTCATCGATACCGTTGTCGCAGATCTCCACGGGGATACCGAGACAGGGGGCGGAGTCGACGCAGTCATCGTCGTCGCAATCGGTGAGTCCGTCGGCATCATCATCGATACCGTTGTCGCAGATCTCTATGAGCGGCGGCTCGACCTGCCAGGCGTTGACGGTTGAAGTAGCACAGAAGCACAAACCTGCAAAAATTAAGGCTGACAGGAAAAGGCCCAGGGCCTCAACTCGGGTAGAT
>CAJWZY010000190.1 GCA_913050545.1 uncultured bacterium
TAACCTTGATCGAGGAGTTCTCCGTCGAGGAGCCCATGCCGAACTCATCGAGGTTGGTCTTTGCCACGCAGATGGCGCCCGCCTCCCGCAGGCGCCTCACCGCGGTCGCCTCGTAGGGAGAAACATGGTTCTCGATGATCCTGCTGGCTGCGCTGGTGCGGCCCTCCAGGGTGCAGATATTGGATTTGACGGTGAAGGGGACCCCGGCGAGAGGACCCGGATCTTCTCCTGCCTCGAGCCGCCTGTCGATCTCGGACGCCTGCCTGAGCGCCTCCTCTCGAAGGATATCAGTAGCGGCATCGATCTGCGGATTGACCTCCTCCACCTGGCGAAGAGCCTCCTCAGTCGCTGCAGCGGCAGTCAGCTCTCCAGCCCGAATCCTGTCCCTGGTTTCAATTACATTTTCGCTCAAGGGTCTAGCTCTCGGAACTTTCCGCATCCCCTACAATCCGGGGGACCAGGAAATAGGGAGGTTCGCTCTCGGGGGCAGGCCGCATGGCCTCCTCGTTATCAAGGCCTGGCGCTCCCTCATCGGGGCGCAGAACATTAGAGGTCTCACTGGTAAAGAGTGAAGGATTCACTCCCTCGGTATCCAGCTCCTGGAGTTCGCCTACAAATTTGAGCACCTTCTCAAAATGATCCTTGAGACCGCTGAGCTCTTCCGGGCTCAGGTTGAGCCGCGCGAGGACCGCGATCCTCTCAACCAGTTCATCCGTTACTTCGATGCTCATGTTTCTTTTTACTCCGGCTGCTGCCCGGCCTTCAGGACAATACTCTCGCCTGCAAGCGAAGCGACCATTCTATGCCTTCAACCGCCAAGAGCAAGCCAGTCAAAAGACCTTCGTGCTCAAAGCTCGGCAACCACCCGGTCTCGAAAGACCTCGAAAAACGCGTGATAGCCCGGATTATTGAAATCCCTGTAGGTCCACGGCAGCGACCTGTAGGCCCCATCCCTGTACATCAGGGTGATCTCCTCCCAGATCCCCTCGCCACGGTAGATTCGATGCGAGTAGTCCTTTGTGCTGGCGAGAATGATGCGGCAGTCATTGATAATTCCCGGATCGATGTTCACCGGCCGCTCCACCTCTGCCGGCCTCTGCTGCCTGATGCTCCTCTCCATCTCGATAGCGCGGTGCTTTGCCACCACCAGGCAGTCCTGCTCAACCCGTTTTTCGCAGACGAAGAACTGCCTGCTGAGGCCAGTCCCCATCGAGGCCTTGTAGCTCGCCGCATCGGGGAACTCAAAAACCTCGCTGACACCCTGCGGATCAATCGGACCGTAGCTGTCCTCAATCAACAGGCGCGCCGCATCGAGATAATCCCGGCTGCAGCCAAATACCCCGAAAAAAAGATAGGCGAGGGTGTCCTTGTGCAAAAATCCTCTTTCTCCATCCGCAACCCGGACAGAAAACACCGCGACTTCCGGCAACCGACCGACCCTATTGTACGGCAGCGGAACCAGCTTGAGAACGTATGGGAACAAAAGGAATCGCAAAAGCCTCCGGCCGACGCTATAGCGAGCGGGCCACCGTGATCACATCGACCCGCTCTGCTCCCGCTTTCTTCAGCACCCTCGCGCATTCCCCGACAGTCGACCCCGTAGTCAGCACATCATCGACGATGACGACATGAGAAGGTATCTTTACGCCGCGGCGCAGACAGAAAGCTCCGCGCAGATTCACCAGGCGGGCCTTCCTGCCAAGCACTGCCTGCCGGGGAGTTCTCCTCGTTTTCCGAAGAAGCCGGCCGAAACGCCAGCGCCTGCGGGAAGCGAAAGCAGCCGCCAGGTGTGCCCCTTCAGCTCCCGGGCGAAACAGGCGGTCGAGCGGATGGCGGGGAACCGGACAGACCAGGGGACGGCCTGCTCCAGCTGAGGGGCCTGCCGGACATTTCCCGCAGCGAAGCAGGAGCTCGACCAGGAACACCAGGAGAGCCTGCTCTCCGGAGTTCTTCCATGCCAGCAGAATTTCTTTTCCCGTCCCCTCGTAAACGAGAGAACAACTCACCGAGTCCTGGGGCGGGTGAGCTGACTCGCAAGCCCCGCAAAAAACACCCGGGCCTGCCCCGCAACTGCCACCCCCCAGGACCCCTGCAGCCGCCACGAGCGCACCGCAGCGAGGACAAGCCGGCCCCATCTGCACGAGTCCAGGCCGGCAGGATTCACAAACGGGAAGGGCCCCCTTGCTGCCAGCGGAAACCCGCGCCTGCAGCGGCAGCAGCTCATCGCAGCACAGGCAACGAGGCGGTGCCAGCAGGTCCAGCACCCCCCCGGCAAGCCAGCAGATCATCCGCCAGAGAAAAACGGTCAACCTGCCGAATGTTATCTGCAACCGCCGCGCATTCGCTTTCCGCTTCCGGTGCCGCGAGCGTTTTCTTTTTTGCGCTCCTGCCGCCACAACCCTGCTTCCTTTCCGGTTTTCCTGGTGGGGAAAACACCCCGGGCCCGGCGAAACACGGCAGGTAGCGGTATTCTGGGGCCTGCGGGCTCCTGTGCAAACTCTCCCCCGAGACCCGGCTCCTGTCTATTGCCTCGGTTTGATTGCCTGATACAATTCCTCTCCCATGTTGACACACATGGCGGAGTAGCTCAGGTGGCTAGAGCGTCGGATTCATAACCCGAAGGTCGGCAGTTCAAGTCTGCCCTCCGCTACCAGTTTCAAGCCTGCCCGGCAGAACCGGGCGGGCTTTCTTTTATCCGGGACCGCAGGCAGAACTAATAGTCTTGGCTTCAAGCCTTCCTGGACTAAACTGGATTCCCTAATGGCCGGGAAAACATGATCCGGACCGAATCCCTGTTTCCCGGCGCTGGAGCCAGAAAGCCCGCCAGTGCGCCTATGAAACCAACCAAGATCCTCTACCGGCTCAACTGCCTGCAATTGCCAGCCACCCTTCTCATGGTGACGATGCTGGCTGCAAGTCCCCAAGCCGAACAGGATTCCGAGAGGACGAGGCACGGACTGCAGGTCCTTTATGATTTCGCCTTATCAGCAGGCCCCGTGGTTAGAGACCGTTCCGGTGCGGGCAAGCCGGTCAACCTTACCATTGCCGGCAACAACTCCGTTCGCCGGGCGAGTGGGTCCCTCGAGATCCGCAAAAAGACCCTCGTACAATCAGGCAAAGAGGCCTCGCGCCTGGTCGAGTCCATCCGCCGGTCGGGAGCTCTGTCCATTGAAGCCTGGGTTCGCCCCGCAAACAAAAGCCTCGATGGCCCCGTCCGCATCGTCACCTTGTCGAGAGATTCGACCAACCGCAACTTCACCCTCGGCCAGGAAAAAGACCGCTATGTCGTGCGCCTGCGCACCACCAATACCAGCTCCAACGGGCTGCCCTCGCTGGACTCGAGCAATCGGAGCCTCACCCCCGCCTTAACCCATCTGATCTATACCCGTGCGCGCGATGGCCTGGCCAGGATCTATATCAACGGTAAGAAAAACATCGAGAAGAAGATCCAGGGTGATCTCTCCAATTGGAACAGCTCCTACCGCCTGGCGCTGGGCGATGAGCTCTCGGGTGGACGCCCGTGGCTGGGCACCTACTACCTGGTGGCGGTATACAACCGTGCCCTGGCCCCGGTAGAGGTTCAACGGAACTTCAAGGCGGGGCCAGGGGCAAAGACCGGCCCGGCACTTGCAGCGAAGAAAAAACAGGCCACCGGAGAAAAGCTCTTTGACCGGCACATAGCCCCCCTGCTCTCCCGCCACTGCCTCGAATGCCATGATGCCTCGACCAGGAAAGGCAAACTCGACCTGTCCACAAGAGCTGCTGCTTTTTCCGGAGGTAAAAACGGCAAGGCCATCATCCCCGGCAAGCACGGGGACAGCCCGCTGTGGAAACTTGTGGAATCCGGCAAGATGCCCAAAAAGCGCCAGGCGCTCTCAAAAGAAGAAAAGAGCAGGCTGAAGCAATGGATTGATTCGGGGGCCGTCTGGGCGGGCGAGGAGCTCGACCCCCTCGCCCACGTCCGCGATAAACGAGCCGGGGGTACCTGGCTGCAGCGCCTCACAATCAGTGAATACATCGAAACCGTGCGGGACACTCTCGGCGTTGACCTTGAAAAGGAGGCCCACGAGATCCTGCCCAGGGACCGGCGGGCCGATGGATTCAGTAACACGGCCTACAACCTCGCCGTTGACCTCAAGCACATCGAATCCTACGCAAAGCTTGCCGGGATCATCGTCTCGAAGATGGACGTGATGAAGTTTGCGGCACGCTTCTCGAGGAAACAACGGCTCATCGACGACGACATGCGCGAGCTGATTGCAAAGATGGGCCACTGGGTGCTGCGCGGCCCCCTCGAAGAACGCGAGGTCGTCTCCTACCGTGGAATCTCCACCACGGTTGCCAGTGCAGGCGGAGACTACAGGGAATGCGTCGAGCTGATCCTGGAGGCGATGGTCCAATCACCCCGTTTCATCTACCGTGTTGAAAACCAGCGCGGCGATGGAGAGCTCTGGCCGGTGGGAGAATACGAACTGGCATCGCGCCTGAGCTATATCCTCTGGGGAAGCTCTCCGGACGAGGAGCTGCTGAAAGCAGCCGGAGCTGGAAAACTCTCGGACCGGAACTTCCTCGCTGCCCAGGCCCGCCGTATGCTGGCAAACCCGCGTGCCAGGAAACAGTCAGCCCGGTTTATCGAGGACTGGCTGAATCTTGAACGGCTCGACAATATGGCTCCGTCCAGGAAGCTCTTCCCCAGCTGGGACCGGGCACTCGCACAGGACATGCGCAGGGAAACCCTCGCGTTCTTCGATGAGGTGGTCTGGCAGAAGAGGCGCCCCTTCTGGGACCTGCTCAACGCCCAGGTCACCTTTGCCACGCCACGCCTGGCGAAACACTACGGTATTGAGCCCGGGGGCAAAGGCCTGGTCCGCTACGAGCTGTCCACTGTGCCGGGCCGGGGCGGCCTGCTGACACAGGGAAGCCTCCTGAGCATCGGTGGAGACGAGGCCTCGATGGTGACACGCGGGCTCTTTATCCTCACCGAGCTCCTTCGCAGCAGCGTGAAAGACCCTCCTCCCGGAACCGACACGACACCTGTTCCGGCCAGGCCCGGCCTGGCCAAGCGTGCTGTCGCCGAGA
>CAJWZY010000191.1 GCA_913050545.1 uncultured bacterium
AGGGAGGTCGGATGGAACCAGGAGTCGCCGTTGCCGCCGCGCAGGACGATCGTATCGAAGCTCTCTACCGGGGAGTCTTCGAAGACAGGGAACTTGAGCTTCCCGGGCCCGTAGAGCTTCTTGAACATCAGCCGCATATTGTGCTTGGGGCGCGAGGGCTGGCGGCTGGCTCCTCCCTGCATCCGCAGCCCGCAGTTGATCTGGGTTCCCTCTTTGCCATCCGGGTAGATGAGCTCCATTGATGCTGGCCGTTCCCATTCGACGCCGGAGCGCAATGAATTTGAGTAGATCCCGGTGGCAGGATCGAAGAGGTCGTCGATGTCCATGACGATGGAGAGAGAGGGCATGGCCAGAAGAGAATCCCGTACCCGCTCATCATAATGACCCGAGTTTTCCTGGCTGACGACCCGCTGGTCCATTTCATAGTCGGCGGTGAGACCTCCCCAGGAGTTGGGATAGCCCGGCGGGCGAGGTTCCTGGTGCAGGATGCCGCCGCCGGCGGGGGTGTCGAGGAAGAGGTAGCTCCTGGTGTCGATATAGGAGGGCTCGAAATCTTCGCGGAAGGCCCCGACGCGCAGGGCCGTGGTGTCATCGATCAGCAGTGGGCCGGTATAGGTTGTTCCTGTTTCGAGGCTGGGAGCGCTGCCGTTGGTGGTGAAGCGGATCAGGGCCCCGGGAGTTGCACAGGAAAGCTCCACCTCGAAAGACTCATCGTAGAAGCCTGGATCATGGCTGATCACGACGTCTTCTACGAAGTCGAGGGATCCTCCAGTATTGGCGGCACCGGGAGTCGGGCTGGTGAAGTAGAGCCGCTGGGCTGCAAAGACCCCGGCGGTTACCAGCTCAGGGATGAGAAGGAAATCGTCATCATCGGCAGCGGAGTTGAGCCCCTGGAAAGAGAGGACATTCTCTCCGAGTTGCAGAAGGTTGATACGCGAGGTGATCTGCTCGTCGTCAAAACTGAAAGAGAGGCGGTCGGGCCGCTCACCCGCGGCACTGGAGTTCCAGGAGACGATTTCCGGCGCATTTCGCCGGGCGATCTCAACGCCGTTGAGCCAGGCAACGTAGCCATCGTTGTATTTCATGCGCATCGTCAGCGAGCTTCCCTCGATGGGCGATGCCAGGGTGAAGGGAAGCCTGAGGTAAACCGATGAGTTGGAGTCGTGCATCCGGTTCTCGAGGTCAAGCTCAATAAGGCCCTGGAAGCTGGCGATCTCCCCGGCCGTGGTTCTGGAGGCCAGGGCGCTGACCTGTTCGCCGGTGAGGGCTTCATCCCAGAGGGCCACCTCGTCGATGTTGCCCTGGAAGTGGCCGCTGTCGATTCCGCTGCCGATGAGCAGATTGCCTGCAAGGCCGGTATCGATGGCGCGTCCTCGCTGGGCGCTGGGGTTGGGGCCGCCGGCCAGGCCGGCATCCAGCTCTCCATCCACGTAGAGCTGGAGGTCCAGGGTGTTGGAGGCCGTATCATCGGGAAGGACTACCGCCACGTGGTGCCACTGGCCATCGGCGACATTGCGGTTGCCGACAAAATAGCCGCGCTCGATATCAACTCCGAGTGCGCCGCGCATGCCGTTGGTGTTCTCAACCCGGAAAATCCAGTTGTTGCCGGGGCGGCTTGATCCCCAGGAAGCTATGACGCCACCGCGCTCAGTGGTCTTGATCCAGGCTGCGAGTGTCCTGGGCTGTCCCGCGGTGATCCCGTTGTATCCCCTGATGATGACGGGGTCAGCTTGTCCCTCCAGACGAATCGAGCGTCCGTTGCCTACCGCGGGGGGTACATCATCATCTAAGATCGCGCCGGCAAGTTCCCCATGATGCCCCTCTCCGGACTGGTCCAGGGCATCCTCATCGAAATTCCAGCTTGCCACCGGGATGCCCAGGTTGCCGCCGTCCGGGCGTTCGTCGAACCCGGCCTCCCTGCGGCCCCGGGTCCACCTGGAGTCGTCGAAATCCGGACGGGTCCAGGAGTCGCCGAGAGCGTTGTCGCCGGGAACCAGGTAACGCACACGATCCTCTTCATCAAGGAGGGCCGCAGTGCCCATCGCGAGTCCGTAGGAGATGTCTTCGCGCTGGCGGGGAAAACCCGGCGAGTAGTCGTGTTCAACAGTTATTCCATCCGGGTGGACCAGGGCGAGGTATTCACCGCTGGCTGAGAGCTTGAAGTTGGTGTGCAGGTTCGCCCCCGGTTTACGCAGGTCCTTTCCCGAGGCGAAAACAACCAGGTACCCCCCAGGGGGAATCGCCACCGCCGGGAATCTCCATCTGGCCAGGTCTTCGGTGTCGTCGGTGAGATGCCAGCCACCGAGGTTGATAGCGGTATCACCCTGGTTGTAGAGCTCGATCCAGTCCTCGAAGTTACCACTCTCATCTGCCAGGCCCCCATCATTGCTGGCCAGGAATTCACTGATGAGAACAGACTGCGCCCGGCTCACTAGAGGGGTGGTGAGGATGATCAGCAGGAAAAGGATATATTTATTAACGTTACCCATTGGCTCAGTTTCAATTTTAGTGGGCAAGGAGGAAGTTCGCCGGCAAAGGCGAAAACGCCTGAAAACGTGCTTTTCGGCAGGAACCTTGACCCTGTTGGCACCCTGTCAATCAGTCAATATTACCGTATTAAAGCGCCATCGGCGACAGGTTCAAGTGGGCGGAGCGAGATTCATTCGAGGCTTTTAAGCAATACGGGTTTTGTTTACCCGGAGGCCCAGAGGGCGTCACGAAGCCCGGATGCACGTTCGATTCTTTTCTCGATTCCGGAGGTGATGGTCTCATCGCTTCCCAGCAGGAGGACCTCTTTTTTTGCCCGGGTGATGGCTGTGTAGATCAGCTCGCGTGACAGCAGGGCGGAAGGGCCATTCGGCAGGACCACGAGAACCCTGTCAAACTCAGAACCCTGGCTCTTGTGGATTGTCATTGCGTAGGATGTTTCGTGGGGTGGTAATCGGCTCGGGGCGAAACTCCGGACCCTGCCCTCGGGGTCGATGAATTGAGCTCGAAGGGCGTCACCTCGTGAAGGATCCCTGGCAATCAAGCCGGTATCCCCATTGAAGAGGTTCAGCTGGTAGTCGTTACGGGTGATCATGATGGGGCGCCCGTGGTACCAGGCCCCCTCGAATTCCAGCAGGCCTTCGGTCTCGAGCGTTGCCTCCACAAGCCGGTTGAGATTGTGGAACCCATAGGGGCCCTGCCGGTGGGCGCAGAGAATCCGGAAGCTGTTGAAAGCCTCCATTCTCGCCACCGGATCATTTTCACCAAAGTAGGAGCTGTATCTTTCGAGAATGATTTTCCCGATAGCCTCCTGGAGCTTTTCCGGCTCAGCCGGAGCCAGCATGGAGATGTCCTTGTATTCTGCAGCCTGGAGGCATTCGAGGGCAGCCCCGGCTTCTCCATCTCTCACCCGCCGGGCAAATTTACCAATGCCGCTGGATTCATCGAAACGGTAGCTTGTTTTGAGCTCTACGATGCAGTCTGTCAGGGCGAAGGTGTCTCCGGATATGGGGGCGGGGTAGGTATGGCCCGTCAGCTTCTCGAGTTTGTCTGAGAAGGACGGCGACCACCCGGCCTCTCTTTCTGAATTACAGATGTCGCCCAGGATGGCTCCGGCCTCTACCGATGCGAGCTGATGCTCATCGCCAAGCAGGATGAGCCGTGAGCTCCTGGGGATCGCCTCAAACAGCCTGGTCATCATCGAGAGATCGATCATCGATGCCTCATCAATGATGACTACATCTGCTCCGAGGGGGTCTTTCTTCCCATGGCGGAAGGATCCGAAGCCGCGTGGGTTGTAGCCGAGCCGGCGATGGAGAGTCGCTCCTTCAAGGGGAATGTTACTGAGCACCTCATCTTCCAGCCCCAGCTTTGAGCCGGCCGCGCGAACCGATTCCTCGAGCCGGGCGGCGGCCTTTCCCGTAGGTGCGAGAAGGTCGATGAGAGGGGGAGGTGTCCCAGCCTTGAGGGACTGCTCAATCAGCAGCGCGATGATCTTGACGACGGTTGTCGTCTTTCCCGTACCGGGGCCACCGGAGATCACGGTGAAGTTGTTCTGCAGGGCTGCTACCGCCGCGGCCTTCTGCCAGTCAGGCTGGTCTTTGCTGGAGTCGAAGAACCTCTCGACCCCCTCGCGCAGTAAGCCTTCATCGGGTGGGGCCATCGGCAGGGCGATTCTTGCCTCGATTTCTGTTACGAGCCGTTGCTGGAGGTCCCAGTATTTTCCCAGGTAGAGTCGCCGGTCGTTTTCAAGAACCAGGGGGCTGGTCTTCTCGCCGCCGCTCACCAGGCTGCTCTTGTGCAGGGCTGCTACCCAGGCGCCCGGTTCTGGCCAGGAGGGCCCGTCGCCAGGTTTGTCTTCTTTGCCCGGAAGGGCTGAGGACACGACTGATTCAAGGTCGGCACAGACATGACCGAGCGTGGTCGCCCGGCAGGCGACTGCCGCACCGAGCTCGACCAGTGGGTCTTTTTCCCCGGTGATGCGCTGGAGGGTTTCGGCGAGATAGAGGTCAAGGCTCGAGAGGTAGCCGCTCTCGAAAAGCTCCCGGATCGATGGTGCAGCGCTCATGTCGTCACTCCTTCGAATACAGATGAGAGCTTCTCTGTGAGTTCGCGGGGCGGACGGTCCCTGAAGATGCCGTTTTCCGGGCCGAGCGATTCCTTCATTCCCTTGATGAAAAGGTAATAGACCCCGCCGAAGTGCTGATCGTAATCGTAGCCAGGCATACGGGCCTGCAGGTAACGGTGGAGGGCGACGGTGTAGACGTGGTACTGGAGAATATAGTGGTGCGACATCATGGCTTCGGAGATGTTTGCCTGTCCGTAATCACCGAGCTTGCTTCCGAGATGGTTTGACTTGTAATCGACGATATACCACCTCTCATCGTGGACAAAGGTGAGGTCGATGAAGCCGGTAAGGAAGCCGCGCAGGCGGGAGAAATCGAGAGTTGAGAGCCTGTCGGTGTAGCCGGGGGGGAGACTTTTGGAGCCGGCAAGGGAAAAGGCCTCCGCCAGTCTTGCCGGATTGAGGGCCTCACCCTGTCCCCTTCCCTGCCCGTCCTGGGAGATGGGAAAGAGGAACTGCATC
>CAJWZY010000192.1 GCA_913050545.1 uncultured bacterium
GGGCCGGGAAAAGAAGTCCGCAGAAAACCAGGAAGAGAACCGCAGCCACAGCGGCAAGCTGGTTTTTTCGTACCGAGCCCGCATCCAGTACGGCTCCGACCTCCAGGGCGCTGACCGCCTGTTGTGATTCCCGAAGGGCCCTGTCAAAGAGCTCCTGCTCGAGTTCCGTTCGCGGCTCTGCGCCTTTGCCTGCAGCAGCGAGCTCCCTGCGCAGCTCGACAATATTCGCCAGCTCACCCTCGAGATCCTCCGAGCTGTTCTCTACAGCGGCGAGCAGATCTTCCTTGGACAGGGCGGAGCGCAGGCGACGACGGCCCTGCAGAAGAACCCGGACCCAGAGCGCCACGGCAACGATGATCACCGCCACGCGCAACCACTTATCGAGCTCGAAAACAGAATCAAGAATAAAGGAGATGGCGGCGGTGGCTGCCAGCATGAGAAATATAGACGCAATCCCATGCCAGGCCAGCAGGCGGTAATACCTGCGCTCGAGGCGTGCGAAAAGCTCATTCAGAGCAGGACCGGGATCTGCCATAGAACCCCTATGCTTCATTGCGCCCTCCGCTTTCCAATGAACCCGGTGCGAACCCGGCACAGCGTTGATTAAAACGGCTCGATGCGCTGCCCATCAATTGAGCCTCCAGAGCTTTCTGAGAACCCACTCTAACACCAGCAGACCCGTAAACAGGAACATCATCATCGCTGAATCCCACACCTCCGAGGCCCGGCGTGCGGTCACCACTTTTCTTTCCACCTTCTCAATGAGCTCCGGCAAGACCTCGAGCTCCGGTGAAATATTGAAAAACCGTCCCTTGCTCAGCTCCGAGATCCGGGTAAGTGTCTTGAAGTCGGGCGAGAGGTCGTCACGCTCAGAGTAAATATCGACAACCTCGAAGAAGCTCTTCGCCTCATCCCCCAGGCTCACCTGGTACTGGCCGGCCTGCGAGGTCCTGAAAGTTCCACTGTAGCTTCCCGTCGAGCCGGGAACCGGCGAGAGGGTCAGGCGGCGGCGCTTCCCGCCTTTGTCCTGCGTGACAGCCTCAGCCGGTTTCTCCGCTTCCTCCTGCCCGGCGGGTTTTTTCCCTGCCTCGATAAAGACCTCGACCGAGGGGTTCTCCACCGGGCGGCGGCGGGAATCGACCAGGCGGACATTGATCCGTACGTCCTCCTCCTTGCTGTAGCGGTCGCGGTCTGTTTCGATCGTCGCCCGCCGTGTTCCCGCCTGCTGTTTTCCAAGCGAAAGCTGGCGAATAATCGCTGCCCAGAACCTCTCGTGGAGCCCTACATCAGCTGAGCGCCAGCGCCAGAAATCATCACTGCCGAGGTAGAAAACCTCTGCGAATCCGAGGCGGTGCGTCGCGGCGACAATATCAGCGTCCTTCTGCAGCAGCGGGACCCCGCCGGGACGGAGCTTGCTGGCCTTGTACCAGAAGTAAAACGGAGGAAGGTGCCCCCAGAGCTCCAGGTTCTCCACCGGCTCATCCCGCAGCCTGCAGAGTGGATAATCCCTCCCCCGGGCGGTAAGCGTCGGCAGCCAGGGCTTATCGAAGATCCTGCCGGCCAGGGGCGACCGGCCCGATGCAAGATCGACCGGCAGCAGGGACCGCAGCTTCCGGAAGCGGGCATCGCCGGCCAGGGTATGGGTGTTGATCTCACCGGCAACGAAGGCGAGGCCGCCTCCCTGCTCGGTAACGAAATCCACCAGCGCCTCCTGGAATTCCGCGGTCACCGTCGACGGCTGGGGATCCAGCAGCAGCACGACATCGTATTCGCGCAGGGCTTCACTCGTCTGCGGCAACTCGCTGATGAGAATATCACCATCCTGGGGGTACTCGGTGTCCGCGCTGCTGAGCCAGCAGGAAACCTGGATCCCATCATCGCGGATTGCCAGGTTCCTCAGGAAGCGGTATTCATTGGTGGCATGACCGGCCATGAGCAGCACCCGGCGAAGCTCGCTGGCGGCAGTCACCTCCGCAACCTGCTGGTTGTCACGCCACTCGGTCTCTGACGGGTCCCGCGCGATGCTGACGGTATAGCGGTATTTGCCCTTCTCTGCCGGGGTATCGGTAAATCGCAGGCGTTCCTTCAGCAGCCTGTTTTTCGGAGTCAGCTTGCGAACATCGATTCTTTTCCTGTCTCGCTCATCCTCCCTGCTGCGGTAGAGCTGTACCTGGACCTCGCGCTGGATGCCGGAGAGCACGACCTTTGCCTCAATCTCGAGGGGATAGCCAACCTCCACAAGCGGGGGCAGGTTCAGCTCCTCGACGGTGAAGTTCTTCGGCAGCTTGTCCACGCCCACACCGACAGTATAGACAGGAACCCTGCGGCCAAGAGAGATCGCATCGAGAGCCTTCAGCGGCGGGGTACCGGAGTTGTTTCGTCCATCGGAGAGAACAACGATCCCCGCGAGGGGAACCCCGCGATCGAGGTCCTCGACAACATCCTCGAGGGCATTGCCCAGCCTGGTTTCGTTCTGGGCCGGTTCCGGTACCGAGCCACTGCTGAAGGGACTGACCGCCCTGGTCTGTGAGCCGAAAGTATAGAACCCGAGGCTGTTGTTGCGCTCGAGGCGCTCGATGAGCGAGGACGCCCCCTCCTCGGTCTCTTCAAGTTTATTGTTAAAGGCCGCCACCGCGATCTGTGAACGTGTGTACCTGTTGCCCTCGGTGAAACCGGTAAGCTCTGCCACCTGCCGGGCCTCCTCCTCCTCAAGCTCGTCCGTCTCCTTCATGCTGGAGGAATTGTCGAGTAGAAGCAGCGTCTTACCCCGGAAGATATTTTCCTTCTGGGTCAGGATGCGGGGGTTGAGCAGGATCAGGACCACCAGGATCAGGCAGGCAAGCCTCAGGAAGGCGAGGACTGAGCGCTGGAGAGTGCCGAGCTGACGCTCCCTGAAATAGAGGGCAAAAATAAACACCAGGCTCGCCAGCAGCAGGAGGGCGGAGGCTGCCAGCCAGAAGCCCTGGGGCATGCTGGAGAACTCCCAGAAGGTCTCACCTCCGGCAGGAACCTCTCCCTCATCGAGTCCGAGTATCGTCCTCAGCCAGGCGTTCACTTGCTCACCTCGTAATCGGTTTCATGCATCATACTTTCCTTCCGAACCACCAGGCCGCGAACAGCTCGAGAAGCAGAAAGAGCCCGGCCGCCAGCGCCAGCCAGCGCCAGATCTCTCCTTCCTGGTCCCGGCGGAAAGCATCGACATCGACGTTGCCGCCAACCGCAATCGGGATCCCTGGGAAATCACGCTCGAAAGTTTCGCGCAGCTTGCTGATATCACGTTTCGTCAGATCGCTCTCGGAATCTACCCGGCGCACCGAGTACCAGAGGGAAGATTCGGAGGAGGCTCCATCGAGGTAGCGAGCCGGCGAGACCCTGAAGAGTCCTGCCTGCTCCGGCGTGTAGAGCTCGCCATGGCCTGGACGAACCCACGTCGCCGGCGCAGCGTCCCCCTCCACCGCATCAGGAGCGGGCGGCGCCACGATCCGGTAGTTCACCCCGGCCTTCTCCTCCAGCCGCAGGGCTTCGCCTGCCTGCGAGGTCCGGCCCCAGCTGTAGCTGCGAGAGAGATGGCGAACCCACTCCTGCATGAGAATCGGGTAGGTGTAGTCGGTCGGCCAGTCACCCCAGTCCCTGTCGGCGGAGGTATTGAACACCACGAGGCGCCCACGCCCGGCGGCCCCGGCCAGCTCCCCGGTTTCCTTTTCTTCCCCGGCGGGAGCCTGATCCACCCCACCGGCTGAGGGCGCCGAATCGAGAAAATACCTCCCCTCGATAACAGCGGCCGTGGAAAATTCATCATCAAAGCTGCCGACCACCTTCGCACCCGGAAGCGGATCCAGCAGGAAGAAACGCCTGAAGACAACGTGACCGAAGGAGGGACTCTTGAGCCCGCGGAAGAGCTCCAGGGTCGGATGGTTGAAATCACCGAAACCAAGATGGAGAGCGCCCGGGGGGGCGGGCTCTTTCAGGAGCGCCGGAAAGAGTGCCGGTTCACCGGCCAGCGGACGGGCGAGGGAGAGATAGCTGTTCACATCAACCTTGTTGCCAAGAAAATAGGCAATCCCGCCACCAGAACGGGCAAAGTCACCCAGGACATCGCGCTCGGCGGAGCTGATCGAAGATCGGTTCAGTATGAAGACACAGTCGGCGCCTGCCAGCTCCTTCGCAGCCACCTCTCCTTCAACCAGCAATGTCGAGACCCCGGAGGGGACATCTCCTCTCGGTGACAGGGCCGCTCTCAGCAGGCCCGATTCACTGGCGAAACGATTTGCAGATGGAGCCCCATCGACCAGCGCCACCTGCAGGGAATCACGCACGACCACCACCAGGGTGCTCTCATCATCCCGCGCCAGGCGGTCAGGCGAGATAGAAGCCCGCAGGGGATACTCGCCACTGTCGGCAAAGATATGCTGGATCTCAACCCGGATGGTCTCTCCGGCAGGGATACTTTCAATCATCGGAAGAGGGATCTTATGCCGGGCTTCGAACTTCCCGCTGTCGGTGCTACCAACCTCGATGGTGCCCTCGACACGAACCCGGGGAACCCTGCCGTAGTTGGTCACCTCGACAGCAATCCGCACCGGCACCCCGGCCAGGACAGGATCCGATTCGATCGAGAAGCCAGTCAGCGCCGTATTGTCAACCGAGCCGGAGCTCACATCGACAAACTGGAAATTGAAGCTGTCTTTCAGCTTCTCTTCACGCAGGATCTCCTCGAAGAGAACCGCCAGCGAATCTTTCAGGCTCCCATCCTCAGCGAACCAGTCCCGGTCGCGGTAGTCACTCACCAGCACCACCGAGCGTACCCTGGGAATCGGTGAATTCTTTGCCTCATCAATCAGCCGCCTGAGGATCCTGGCGAAATCGAGCTCAAGGTCGCTGGTTCTCAACTCCGGAACCGAATCCAGCAGGTCGACGGCGGCAAGAGAAGCAAGGGTGCCACTGGACGCCTCGGAGCCCAGGCTCCTGTCCACCACCCCTCCCTGGACCTCTCCCTCGACCTTTCCAACCGTCTTGCCGGGCCTGCTGCCGAGCCAGACACTGACGGGGATCGACCCACCAAGCGCAT
>CAJWZY010000193.1 GCA_913050545.1 uncultured bacterium
GGTGCCTCCGGGCGGAATTCGCTGGATATCGTTGGCGTCCCTTGCCGAGAGCTTGTCCTGCCCTCTGACCATGGTGAGGGTTCCCTCCACCCACCAGGTTTGATCTTCGGAGACCCAGCGCAGCCCGAGCAGGCCGGTCAGCGGCATCAGGCGGCTGAGAGGTTCATCGGCTGGTTCGTTGGGTTCAGCGGAGGGGTTTTCGGTTTCTCCGTCCAGCCAGGCTACAGCTCCGAAGGCCTTTAACTGCTCGGAGAGAAGCCATGATCCGCCCAGCTCGAAGCCCCGCACGAAACCATCGGAAGAGTTTTCCTTGGTTACCTCTATATCTCCATTCGGGAGTGTGACTCCGGTCTCGGACCGAACGATCAGGCCATCTATAAAGGTGTGGTGCGCGGCGGCGTAGGCATCGAGGTTGCCGATGGAAATTCGTGTTCCCAGCTCCATGGAGATGTATTCTTCGGGTTCCAGTCCCGGCGCTGGGATCTCGAAGTCGCCGCTCCGCGCCGCGTCGAAGCGGGTCAGGTCGGAGAGGTTGGGTGCCCGGAATCCTTGTGAGACTCCCCCGTAGAGATTCCAAGCCTCTTCGATCTGGTAGGTTCCCCGAAGGCTTCCCACCGCGGACGAGAAATCCTCGGAGATCGAGTTAACGATATTGGGGTCGTCCAACGGGTCCGGATCGACAGTCCCTGCATCGGCGCTGGCATAGTTCAGGCGGCCCCCGATGGTGAGCTCGGTACGATCGTTGAGGTCGAATACATCCTGGAGGTAGATTCCCATCAGGTCGTAGGTCGCGTCATCCGCCACCGGGCCCCTGGGGCGGCGAACCCCGAGGGATCCATCGACCTCAAATTCGCTGAAGAAAGAGTTGATGGAGTCACGGTAATATTCCGCTCCCATGGTCATGAGGCCGATGCCGGTGGTGCTCTCGGCCTGCAGGAAGCTGCCGAATACCGTATCGTCAAAGCCCTGCCGGCTGAGCTTGCCGTTGGAGCGGACCCGGTACTCGGTTTCCTCGTGCTGATGCGCGGAGAGGCTGAGGGTTACCCGGTTGAGCCAATTCGAAGAGTCCGGCTCCCAATGCGTCTGGACATAGGCGAGGCGGCGTTCCTGGTCAAGGTCGCGACGGAGATCCGATCCGATCGTGGTTCCCCGCCAGCTGCGGGACAGGATTGTCGAGTGGGTTCTCGGGGCATTGTTCATCCTGACGCTCTGCAGCGCGATAATCACCTCGAGCTCATCAGAGGGATAGATAAGCATCTTGGCATCGCCATCGAATTCATCGTAGCCGGTCCCGGGCAGGCTCCCGGTGTCTCCCCCGGCCTGGAGGTTACCGAAGTTGCGGGAAGTAAGCCCGAGCAGGGCGGCAGAGTTCCTGGTGACGGCGAAGTTGGTTTCATACCGCGAGGTGTGCGAGCGCTCGGCGCTCGAGTGGCGCAGGTAAAACCGGCTGCCGTCCTCACTGCGGTAGTAGGGCGAATCCAGAACGACAGGGCTCCTCGAGATGGCGTTGACGGTTCCGCCGATGGCGTCGCTTCCATAGAGGACAGAGGCGGGCCCCTTGAAGACCTCGATTCGGTCGAGGGTCAGGGGGTCAACGGTACCCCAGTACTGGTTGGGGCCGCTTCGCATCGCCGCGTGGTTGAGGCGGATTCCATCGACCAGCAGCAGGGTTCGAAAACCAGTGAATCCGCGCAGATAGGGCGAGCCCTGGCCGCGCCCGGTTTTCTGAACGAGGACTCCCGGCACCTCGGCGAGCGCCTCGGGCAGGGTGCGGTAGGCCCGCCTGCGCAGGAGGAAGTTTTCCGACAGGGACTCTACGGTCGAGGGCACCTCGAAAATATCATCTTCCATGCGCCGGCCAATTACGATGGTCGTATTGACCGGCTTCTTTTCTTCATCTTTCGTTTCCTGGGGCGGGTCTCCAGGCGGCGGGGCACCCGTTTCCTGGCCCTGGGATTCGTTCAGCAGGGTGCAGAAACCTGTGAGGAAAAGAAGGGCGATTACATATTCCCGAGAAAGCATATCTATACTCATAGTTGTAAAGCGCCCACAGGGCTGAAATTCTATTCAGTTAAGAGTTTCGGGTAAAATAATTTATGACTGCCGGGCGATTAAAAGATTTCTGCGACCAGGCAGCGAACACTTCCTCCGGCCTTCTCGAATTCGCTGACGTCCAGAAAATGAATTCTGAATCCCCAGTCCTTGAGAGATTCCCTGGATCCTTCACGCAGGCTATTACACGCTCTCTGGCTGAAAAGCAGGTCACTTTCGGTGGCGGCTATGCAGTTGCCCGCGAAGGCGTCCTTTTCAGCCTGGTTGAGGACCAGGATCCTGTCGCGGTAGATCGACCGGAGAGATTTGAGCAGGAATGGATTGGGGGCCGATCCGGGATGTACGAGGCAGAGCTCACCAGCTGTAACGCCCAGGATCATGTTGGCATGGTATTCACCCTCGGCGAGGTCAAATCGCAGCACTGCATCGAGGCGGAGAGCTTCAGCCATGAGTTCACAGCCGGCCTCATCAACCCGGGAGCTCATGCCGCAGAAGCCGATGTTCCGGGCGCGGTCGATCACCAGGGGGCCGGTCATCTCCGCGATGCAGCTTTCCCCGGAAAGATCGATGAGCTCGTAGCCCAGTGAGTTTTTGAAAAAGTCGCGGATATCCTCGCGCCCGGCTTCTTTCTGCCGCACCGGGTGGCGCATGGAGCCGACCACTGCACGGCCGGAGACGGTAGCAAAGACGTTGTTGGGGAAGACGCCATCATCCTGGCCGTCGATCCCGCTGAAAATGTGCACGGTGACACCGAGCTCCTCGAGCTTCGTGGCAAGGGCGGCATGTTGCCGGGCTGCCTGGTCGAGATCAAGGGGGAGGCCCGGTTTCATGTAGGCATTGTCTGCGGCGGATTCGATGCTGAGGCGGAACCCCTCCGGGGAAACAAGGAGGGCGGACTTCATGACGGCCCTGCCCGGTGTTTTCCTGTCTGTCCCTGGTTTTACCGCGGCCAGGAAACGTTCGGCTTTCGTGGTAATGACCGCCATGGTTGCTCCTTCCGCCAGGAATCATCGCCTTTATCTGCGGTGGCCGCAAGCGCCCCCGGAGCCTGTAAACGATCCCGACACGGGGATGTGTTATGCTGACCGGGCTGTTTTACTGCCAGGAAGATCCGGGAAGGCTTATGGAAGATATTGAGGACACCGGCGGGGCTGGGCCATCCGCGCAGAATTCTGATGATGGTCTCGATGCGCCGGGCTATAGAGATTCCGGGCAACCGGGCAGGGCACATACGGGCCTGGCCTGGCTGGTCATCGCCCTGTGCGTTTCCTTTGCAGTTTACCAGCAGAACTTCTCTCCGCCCCCGGCTGCAGAGAAGCAGGCCGGGAACCCGGTTGGCGATGCCCTGCTTGATTTCCAGGGGCGTTTCTGGGTCGGCCTGCTGGATTGGGCAGGCGGGGAGGCTCAATTCGAAGCGGCTCAATTCAAGGACGGGATCAGCTCGCTGGATGCAGGGGATGCATGGCAGCGTTTCAGGTACCTGGTGCTGGTGGGAGAGCTGGAGGGGCCTGGCCGAGCGCTGGAAGAGCTTGCCGATCTGCGGGTGAGGCTCGAGCAGGCTGGGGTCGGGTTGACTGAAAAACAGGCATCCGTTGCGGTTTTGCTGGAGCGCCTGTGGCGTGGAGAGAAAGAACAGGACCTCGGAGGTGTCGTGCTCGAGGAGGAGAGCCGCCTGCAGCTCACCACGGCACTCGGCTGGTACGGCGAGCTGGTCCTGTCGAAATTCCCTGGGGCGGGAAAGGTGAAGCCGCAGGATCCCCGCCAGGCGGCGAGGGAAACTTTTGATGCAGGGAACCGGGCTTTTTTTCTCGGCGGAGTGGCCCTGCTGATGGGCATCCTGTCCCTGGTCTTTTTCCTCTGGGCCCTTCGCCAGAAGCGGGTGGCGTTCGGGATCGGCGGGGTGGCGGGCTTCGGAGGTATCTACCTGGAGACCTTTGCAATCTGGATGGTCCTGCTTTTCCTTACCAACCGGGCTGTTGGCGCCTCCAGGCTGGCGGAAGAAACACTCTACCCGGTACTTGGAGCTTTTCTCCTCTCACTGGCGGCACTTGCCTGGCCTGCGATCAGGGGGGTTCCCTGGTCGAGGCTGAAATCAGACATTGGTTTGACGACCGGTAAGGGTGCCGTCCTCGAACTTTCTTTCGGCTTGCTTACCTATCTCATGGCCCTGCCGATGATGCTGGTGGGAGTCCTGTTTTCATCCCTGATCGTGCTGGTTTCTTCCCCGGCCACGCTTGCGGCAGCCGGAGAAAGTTTTGAGCCGGAAGCTTTTCCTTCCCACCCCATCATGGAACGGATTATTTCCGGGGGCAGCGATTTTACGATGATCCTGCTGCTGGCCTGTGTCGCGGCTCCCATCGTGGAGGAGATCATGTTCAGGGGCCTGCTCTACCGTTACCTCCGGGAGAGGAGCCGGCACCGGGGGCTTCTTCCCAGCGCGGTATTGAGCGCCCTCTTTTCAAGTTTTCTCTTCGCGGCCATCCATCCCCAGGGACTCGCTGTGGTTCCGGTCCTGATGGGCCTGGCCTGCGGTTTCTGTATGGCGCGTGAATGGCGCGGTAGCCTTTTGTCGTCGATGGCAGCCCACGGCCTCAATAACTACCTCGTCCTGAGCCTGGCGCGGCTGATCCTTGCCGGCTGAGAGTGATTTTCAGCCGACCCGGGCCTGGTTACGCGCCCTGGCCCCGGGAGCGTTTTTTTTCGCCACCTCCCTGGGTACCTGGATTTCTGAAATTGTGAGCCTCGTCAATGACAACCGCGTCTGCTCTTTCGGTGATGGCCTTAAATTGTTCGGGGAAGTCGCCTTCCCGGCCGATGTCGGTATGGTTGAAAATCTCTAGATGGACGAAGGCCCCATAAACATCCGGCAAGTATTCTTTGAGGTGACTTTCCCAAACATCTTTGCGGGCTGATTTGGGAACGAAGAGGACCACGTTCTTTTTCTCGTGAAAAACCAAGCGCT
>CAJWZY010000194.1 GCA_913050545.1 uncultured bacterium
GGAGAGGCTCGTGGTGGAGGAAAACTCCCATGTTCGAAGAGAGCTCGTCTCCGCGCTCAGTGGGTTTTCAACTCCTCCTGCCCGCGCAGAGCTTCGAAGAATCGCTGCCGGGGATGAAGATCCCGGGCTGCGGGCGCTTGCCCTCGGCAGGCTGGGGGCGCTGGAGGCAGACCGGGATATTCTCCGAAAGGCCCTGTCTTCGCCTGTTGAGGCCGAACGGCTTGGCGCCGGACTTGCGTTGGTGCGCCATCCTTTGCGGTTGCAGGCGGCGGCCGTGGCGCAGGCCCTGGAGCAGGAGCAGGTTGAGCGGGTCCGGTGGGTCCTGGCCGAGGCTCTCGGTCTCTGCTCCCGGGGCGCAGGGGAAGCTCTTTCGGGAAAGTTCTGCTCCCTGCTGCTGGAGGAAAACTTCCTGGTGTCGATGGCGGCCGCCAGGGTGCTCGCCGACCTTGAGAATCCCGAATGCATCGGGGCGATGCTGGAGCTGGTGAGCCCAGGGAAGAGGCCCTGGCCTGGTCGCCTCGGCGGCGCGCTGGCCATCGAGGCCTGGCTGCAAGGGGAGGAAGGAAGATTTCCCGATGCTTCGCAGCGTGCCCGGCTGGAGGCTGTAGTTCTGCAGAAGGCAGCGGCGGTGATGGCGGGAAAAATTCCCCAGGTCGCTCTGCGGCGCGCCTGGTTGCGGTGCCTTCTCCTTTGCCGGTCCCCGGCGGCCGTGGAACCCAGGCGCCGGGCCCGTGAAGCTGCGAAACTCCTGGCGGCCCCCGGGGAGAGAAAAGCGGAAGACTCCCTCGTCGGTTCCAGGGCGGCGCTGCTCGATGCCCTGGCGGAAAAACCCCTGGAGCGTTCTCAGCCACCTTATGAGTGGTACTCTCCCTACGGGCTTGCCAGGGTAAGACCGCCGAGACTCATTCTCTCCGCCGGAGAGGGACAGAAGATCATTCTCGAAATGTACCTTTCCGACGCCCCGAACCATGTGTCGGCCGTCCTGCACCTGGCAGGGAGTGGCGCCTACGCCGGGGTGGAGCTCAGCAGGCTTGAAGACCCGGTCGGAGTGCTCCTCGACCCCCCGGTTTCTGCTGGAGGTGGAGCCGCCGGCTGTGCACTGGTGCGGGAGCTGTCGCCGCGCCGAATCCTGCGTGGAACCATTATCGTTCATCCACAGCATCGGGGAGGTGGACGCCTGTTTATTGCCGGGCGACCTCTTCCAGAGTGGGAAGGCAGGGTTTCTGTGGTTGGAAGAATAGTGCTCGGAGAGAGGCTCCTGGCAGGTCTCGAGGGCGGAAGGAAAATCGATCTTGTTGCCCCCTGACACGTTTCAAGGTTTGCATGGGGGTGAGCTGTAATGGGTTGTAGAATAATGAGCAGGGAATGCTGCTCGATGAGTGAAACCACTCGATGAGTGAAACCAGCAGGTGAGTGATGTCGCGAGAGATTCCTTCTGACCACCCTATCCGCGAGCTCTTCGGCCAGGCTGTCAGCGCAGCTTTTCGCCGTCGTGGGGATCTCTATTCTCCTGACATCGCCAGGCATATCTCCGAGGAGATGCTCCCTGGCTTCGTTCACATGGACCAGCTCTACCGGCTGCGAAGCCTGCAGGGAAAAAAGCTCCAGGATCTGCCGGGTATGCTCGATTGCGCCTCAGGCAAGGAGGGGCCCGAGAGGAATTTCGAGGTCAACCTCTACATCGGAGACTTCGTTCTCTTCATGTGCGGCTTCTTTCCTTCCCTGGTGCGAACCGAGAGCCGCCGTTTTCCCCTGTCGATGGTTGCGAAGGTGGGAGGGGTCATCGTCAGCTATTCCGAGCCGCTGGAATATTACGTGGCGGAGGGGCGCAATGCCTACCAGCGAGCGGCCAGGACGGCCGAGGTCTTCAATTTTTCCTCCCGGGAAACCTGCTGCAGGCTTGGTGAGAGGCTGGAGGATTACCTGAAGCTTTTGCGGCTGGTCAAAAAGTATCTCGAGGAGAACTCCGGCTCGCGGGGCATGGGCAGGATTATCGCCTGAACAGGGGCAGCCCGACACTCTTCTTCGGCGCTGTTTAAACGGCTCCCGGGAGCCTTCCTCGACCTGTTGCAGGGTTTTAGCGGGGTTATCGGTCCCGGCGTAGTATCACAGGCAAGTTTTTCCCCTGCAGGACCGATGAAAGGTTTAGAGGTCCCGTTTCGGAGGAAAAGGATAATGTCTGAAAAGATCAATACAGCCCCAACCCGGGGGTTGCCCACGCTGCTGGTTTGTTTCTGTTTACTCCTTTCTGCTTGTGAGTCGATTGTCGATGAACGTGAGCAGTACTCCCTTTCAGAGGAGACGACGCACTCGTATCTCGACAGCCGTCTCGACTTCCT
The DNA here is from genome assembly GCA_913050545.1 of uncultured bacterium. Lineage (GTDB taxonomy): Bacteria > Planctomycetota > UBA8108 > UBA8108 > UBA8108 > UBA8108. Next base: position 2,340 of record CAJWZY010000194.1, read on the forward strand.
CAAGGCAAGGGTCAAGGAGTATCCCAAGCGGGATGACTACCACTACAAGATCGCCAGTGTTCACTTTGAAAAAGGCGATTTCTACCGGGCCGTGCGAAGCCTGGAGGAGGCGGTCGAGCTGCGTCCGGACATTCCAAAGTATCGCTACCACCTCGGCCGTGTTTTTCTCCAGATGGGAGAGGTTGACAATGCCGTGGCGAGTTTCCGCAAGGCTGCGGAGCTGACCGAGGACCAGCGCTACAGTGGCATTAACGCAGGCCTGGGTTATGCCCTGGCACTGAAGAAGGACCTTCCCGGAGCAGAGGCGGCATTCAAAAAAGCTCTCGCCGCTGACCCCGAGAATTCCGAGACCTATTACTTCCTCGGCGCGATCTGCGATCTGCAGGGCCGCAAGGAAGAGGCGGTCAAGCACTTCCGCGAGTACCTTGCGCGTGGCGGAACCCAGTACAGGTCCAATGCTCTCTTCTACCTGGAAAAGCTCGGCATCGAGGTCGATACGAAGACCTCGGCACCCGGCCAGGAATAATTCTGCCGGCCTGGAGACCCCTGCTGCAGGAGGCCTCTTCCGCCCATCGAGGCTGCAATTGATTTCTTCCGGACACCTTCCTGTGCTACTCTCCCGGTGGCTATTTCGCCTTTGAGGAAAGTCTCGAACGAGGACCGGGCTGGCCTTTAGTTGCCGCCCGCTGCTTGCCTGGATGCTGGAAGTTACGATTAACGGTGCGACCCATTCCTTTGCCGATGGCACGACCATAGGGCAGATGCTCGAGACGCTCGAGCTGCCCGGCGAGGGAGTAGCCGTGGAGGTTAACCGCAATATCGTTCCAAGGCGTTCACACGGGGAAGCTCTTCTCGGTGATGGAGACGAGGTGGAGATAGTGACTTTTGTCGGTGGAGGTTGAGTTCCATGTCGCAAGGTGTTGAAACCCGGGATCGAGAGCCCCAGGAGGCTTCTACGGATCCCCAGGATGATGTTCTCGTGGTGGGCGGGCATCGTTTTTCCTCACGTCTGCTCGTTGGTACCGGCAAGTACGCGAGCAATGAAGAGATGAACGAGTGCCTGGAAGTTTCCGGCTGCGAGGTGGTTACCGTTGCGGTTCGCCGGGCCCACCTGGACGATCCCGGCAAGAGCCTGGCCAAGCACCTCGATCGCGAAAAATACACTCTCCTGCCCAATACGGCCGGATGTTACACAGCAGAGGATGCCTGTCGTTACGCGCGGCTGGGGCGGGAGCTGCTGGAGACGGATCTCGTCAAGCTCGAGGTGCTCGGCGACGAAAAGACTCTCCTCCCTGATCCGACGGCTACGCTCGAGGCAACGGCTACCCTCGTGGCCGAGGGCTTCACGGTTCTTACCTATACCTCCGATGATCCGATCCAGGCGCGCCATCTTGCCGAGGCTGGAGCCGCCAGCGTCATGCCTGCGGGCTCGCCGATTGGTTCGGGACAGGGGATTCTCAATCCCAACAATATCCGCATCATTCTCGAGACGATCGATACACCGGTCATTGTCGATGCAGGGGTCGGCACGGCTTCGGATGTGGCCATCGCCATGGAACTCGGGGTCGAAGGCGTCCTGCTCAACAGTGGGATCGCGCTGGCCCGTGACCCGGTCCGCATGGCCCGGGCGATGAAGAACGCCCTCGATGCCGGACGCGAAGCCTACCTGGCCGGGCGCATCGAGCGGAAGCTCTACGCCAACGCCTCGAGCCCGCTTGAAGGCATGGTTGGCGGTACCGAACAAAGCTGAAGCGCGGGATACCATGGAAGAAACTCAGATAGGGATCGAATTCATTCTTTCCCTGGCTGGTGTTGCTGTTCTTTCCATCCCCGGCATGGTGTTTCTACATTCGAACAGGTCGGGGATCCGTTTTCGCTCTGCGGCGCCTACCGAGCCCCCCCTCTGGAACGGATGGTTGGTGCTGTTGGCATTGGTGGGCTACCAGTTCTTTCTCGGGTTTTTCCTGGCTGTCTTTGAAGGGCTTCAGGCAGCAGACAGGATCCTGTTTGATCTGCCGCAGGAATATGATTTACCCGGTCCGGAAAATCCGAATTTCGTAATGTACCCGTCGGCAATTTCCATCGATGCCATCCGCGTTACTGGAGCAATGCTGGCCAGTGGTGGGGTGCTCGCTTGCTGGATCTGGTTGCGTGTTGCCTTCAAGCTCCGCCAGCCATTGGCTACCCTTGGTTTGTGCCGGGCGCCAGTCGCTAACCTGGTTCCTGTCATTCTCTTCTCCCTGTTCATCCTGGCGCCCATTCATCTGAGTGGTTTAGGCTGGAGGCAGTGCCTGGAGTTCCTTGGTCATCACTCATGATGGCTTTAGATGGACAACTAAACGGAGGCGACCGAACAAGCCCCTCCACATGCGTCGCAGGGGTTGTTTTTATTACGAATTAACGCCAAAAGGCAATCCTATTCGCCGCCTTGAGGAGTGGCTAAACCTCAGGGAAGCCAAGGATACTTCTGGAAATCCGGTTCCCGCTTCTCGAGGAAAGCGTTCTTCCCCTCGGCTCCCTCTTCGCTCAAGTAATAGAGCAAGGTGGCGTTGCCAGCCAATTCCTGTATCCCCGCCTGCCCGTCGCAGTCCGCGTTGAAGGCGGATTTCAGGCAACGTATGGCCAAGGGGCTCTT
>CAJWZY010000195.1 GCA_913050545.1 uncultured bacterium
CATGGCCGGTGCACCCAGCCAAGTGGATCTCTTTGACTACAAGCCGGACCTGCACAAGCTCTTTAAGACGGAACTCCCCAAGTCCGTCAGCCAAGGCCAGCGGGTAACCGCCATGACCCGGGGCAGGCAACAGCTGGTTGCCCCCACGATGTTCAAGTTTGCGCAGAAAGGAAAAAACGGGGTCTGGATGAGCGAACTGCTTCCGCACCTCTCAGACCTGGCCGATGACCTGTGCCTGGTCCATTCCTTTAACACCAACGCCATCAACCATGACCCGGGCAAGACCTCCTTCTGCACCGGGGCCGAAGTCCCGGGCCGCCCGAGCATGGGAGCCTGGCTGAGCTATGGACTCGGTACCGAGAACGCCGAGCTGCCCTCCTTCGTCGTCCTGGTGACGAAGAACAAGGGCGGCCAGCCGCTGCTTACCCGGCTGTGGGGAAGCGGCTTCCTCGCCTCCCGCTACCAGGGTGTCCGCTTCCGCTCCGGCGGCGACCCGGTCCTCTATCTCAACAATCCTTCGGGTATCGACAACGGCAACCGCCGGCTGATGCTTGACCGCCTGAAGGAACTCCACCAGGACCAGCTCCGCAACAATTCCGACCCCGCAATCGAAGAGCGGATCGCCCAGTACGAGATGGCCTTCAAGATGCAGACCTCGATCCCGGAGGTGACAGACCTCGCGGCGGAGCCTGACTATATCTACAAGGAATACGGCGAGGAATCCCGCAAGCCCGGAACCTTCGCAGCGAACTGTCTCATGGCCCGCAGGCTGGCTGAGCGAGGTGTCCGGTTCATCCAGCTCTACCACCCCGGATGGGACCAGCACGGCGGGCTGCCCAAAGGATTGGCCGGGCAATGCAAGGAAACCGACAGAGCCTCCGCGGCCCTGGTAATGGACCTCAAGCGCAGGGGACTCCTCGAAGACACCCTGGTGATCTGGGGAGGCGAGTTTGGACGTACCAACTACTGCCAGGGGAAACTCTCAGGCAACTTCGGCCGCGACCATCATCCCAGGTGCTTCTCCCTGTGGATGGCAGGAGGAGGAGTCAGAAGCGGGACCAGCTACGGTGAGACCGACCCGCTCTGTTACAACATTGCCACCGATCCCGTCCATGTTCATGATTTCCATGCAACCATCCTGAACCTGCTGGGAATCGACCACGAGAAGCTGACCTTCAAATACCAGGGACGAAACTTCCGGCTCACCGATGTCCACGGAAAGGTCATCAAGGGCCTCCTTGCCTGAGACCGGGGATAATCCCCCCGTTATCCCCGGTGGAACCGAAGCGCCCGGCGGGATAACCTATAGTCCAGACAGGATTCAAAACCAGGCGAAACGACAACCCCAGGAGTTAAGAAGATGCCTCGGTACGCGCTAATGATTTCCATGCTGGTTCTTGCCGGCCTGTGCGCCGGCTGCGTAAATTCGCTGTCGAGGAAAACACCCATGCTTGAGCTGCATACCCGCTCGATGGAACTTGAACCCGGAACTGAAAAAGAAGCTGGAAAGTACCGACCTGCCTCGAAGACTGTTCACTGGGCGCCGAAAAAAACGGCCCTGGTTATCTGTGACATGTGGGACAGGCACTGGTGCAAGGGCGCAGAAGAACGGGTGGGTGAAATGGCTCCGGCAATGAACGGCCTGGTGGAAACTGCCCGGGAACTTGGAGTACAGATCGTCCACGCCCCGAGTACCTGCGTGGATTTCTACAAGGATACGCCCCAGCGAAAGCGCTCCATCAAGGCCTCCTATGTGAAGGCACCCATCAGGCTTTCCACCAGGGAACGCTGGGGTACCGCCTGGTGCTGGCCACAGGACGAGCGGGAACCCGCCATGCCGATCGATGATTCCGACATGGGTTGTGACTGTAAGGAAAAGTGCGAAATTGTTCCGCCCTGGACCCGCCAGATCAAGACCCTCGATATCCGGGAACCGGATGTGATCACCGACAATGGCCAGGAAATCTACAACCTGCTGGCAGAAGGCGGCATCGACAATGTCATCCTGATGGGAGTCCATCTCAATATGTGTGTTCTCGGGCGCCCCTTCGCCATCCGGCAGATGGTCAACGTGGGAAAAAATGTCCTGCTCATCCGGGACATGACCGACACGATGTACAATTCTGAAAAGAAACCTTTCGTCAACCACTTCCGAGGCACCGACCTGGTCGTAGAGCATGTGGAAAAATACTGGTGCCCGACCATCGAGAGTACCGACTTTACCGGCAAGCCCCCCTTCCGCTTCAGGGAAGACCCTCTGAATCCAAAAAAATAGACTGGCCCCTGTTCTCTACAGTGCCCGGCAGGCAACTCAAAAATGAATGAACCGAATATCCCGGTTATCAAGGACCTCGTGCTGATCGGCGGCGGGCACAGCCATATCGCGGTCCTCAAGATGTTCGGCATGAAACCGGTTCCGGGTATCCGGCTGACCCTGCTGACACGAGACGTCCATACGCCCTACTCTGGAATGCTCCCTGGCCTGATCGCCGGGCATTACGATTTCGACGAGGCACATATCGACCTCGGGCCACTTTCTAATTTTGCCGGAGCACGCCTCTACCATGATTCAGCCGTCGGCCTCGATCTCGAAAACAGGCGAGTCATCTGCGCAAACAGGCCCGATGTCCCCTATGACATCCTCTCGATCAATATTGGCTCAACCCCACGGGTGCTGGATGGAAACTGCTCTGAAAACACGATCGTTCCCGTCAAGCCGATCAGCAACTTCTTCAGCCGCTGGAATGACCTGAAACGCAGGGTGCTTGAGGCCGATCACCGCTTGAAAATCGCAGCGGTGGGAGGGGGTGCCGGAGGGGTGGAAATCATCCTGGCCATTCAATACGCACTCAACCGATTGCTCCTCGATGCGAACAAGGGTGAGCTGGAACCGGAATTTCACATCTTCAATTCAGAGACGGAAATCCTCCCCTCCCACAATGAAAAGGTCCGTCAGCATTTCGCCAGCGTCCTTGAAGAAAGAAACATCCAGGTCCACCAGGAGAGCCGGGTCGAATCCGTACAGGATGGCACTATCACCACCGAAAAGGGCAGCAAGGTACCCCTCGATGAGATTCTCTGGGTTACCGATGCAGCCGCGCCTTCCTGGCTTGCGGAGGCCGGGCTCGATGTAGATGAAGGCGGCTTTGTAAAGGTGGAGGACAGCCTGCGCTCGGTTTCCCACAAAGAGGTCTTCGCGGCCGGCGATATCGCTGCCGTGGTTAAACATCCTCGGCCCAAATCAGGGGTCTTCGCAGTTCGGCAGGGCATGCCGCTGGCAGCCAACCTGCGAAAGGCCCTGCTCTCTCGGGACCTGAAGCCGTTCAACCCCCAGCACACCTTTCTCAGCCTGATCACCAGCGGTGACAAACGGGCGGTCGCTTCGAAGGGTAAATGGTGCCTGAAAGGGCGCATGATGTGGCTTCTAAAGAACTGGATCGACCGCCGCTTCATGAAGAAGTACAACTCCCTGCCAGCCATGAAGCACCGGGAGAGGCTGAATCTCCCCAGCGGGCTCGCCTCGGAAGAAACCCTCAGGGATCTCTCCGCCCTGTCCATGCGATGCGGGGGTTGCGGCGCCAAGGTCGGAGCGAACGTGCTGTCCCGGGTGATTGGAAGGCTCTCTCCACTGCAGCGCAAGGATGTCCTGATTGGCCTCAATGCGCCTGACGATGCTGCGGTCACCAGGACCCCTGCAGGAAAGGTGGTGGTGCAGACCATCGATTCCTTTCGCGCCATCGTCAATGACCCCTACGTCTTCGGCAAGATTGCAGCCCACCACAGCCTCGGTGACATATTCGCGATGGGAGCCGAGCCACAGTCAGCGCTGGCGGTCGTCACGATCCCCTTCGGACCCGAAGAAAAGGTAGAGGACATCCTTGAACAGATGCTGCGCGGAGCCCTGGAGGTTTTCGATGAGAGCGGGACGTCGCTCGTTGGCGGACACACCAGCGAGGGCAGCGAGCTCTCCCTCGGCTTTGCCATCAACGGACTCATCGATCAGAAAAAAATCCTGCGCAAAAAAGGGATGCGCGAGGGGAACCGCCTGGTGCTCACCAAGGCCATCGGTACGGGAGCTCTCTTCGCGGCCGATATGCGCCTGGCGGCAAAGGGCAGATGGATCCAGAACGCCATCTCATCCATGCTCCAGTCCAACCTTGCAGCCGCCGCCTGTCTCCACGAATACGGCGCCACCGCCTGTACCGATGTAACGGGATTCGGCCTCCTGGGGCACCTTGTCGAGATGACGAAGGCTTCCGGGGTAGATGCCAGGCTGCGCCTCGACAATATCCCACTGCTCGATGGAGCACTGGAAACCGTCTCTCGAGGGATCGTCAGTACCCTGCAACCGCAGAATCTTCGCCTCCGGCGAGCCATCTTCAATCTGGAAGAGGCCGCCCAGGATTCCCGCTACCCCTTGATCTTTGATCCCCAGACCTCCGGAGGCCTGCTTGCAAGCCTCCCTGCCCGCAAAGCCGACCATTGCGTCGAAAGGCTCCGTGAACTCGGCTACCAGGCCTCCGCCATTATCGGCGAGGTCCGTTCAAAAGGCGAACTCATCGAGTCCATCCACGTAGAAACCGGTAAGTGACCGCCAGCTTCTCACAGCGCGCGAATCTGTTTTCTTTTGACAGGAACGGCCAGGAAAGCAGAAAATCACCTTTCTCCTGCTTTCTTCACAAGTTTTTTTGCAGAGTACATTTAAGTGGTTTCCAGGCAGTTGCATATTGACGGAGTCCCCGGCAGGAACCCGGGATCCCGTGCTCCCGTGTGGATGGTTCTTGCCGCCCTTTGGGTCGGCCCATCCCTCTGTGCCCAGGATATCTTCGACGAGGCCTCCGGCGAGAAACTCCTGGTTGTTCCGCTTGCCGGCCAGCTGGGACAAAAAACCGTCTCAGCCACGATTTCCAACATCACTGCCCAGCTTGATCCAGTCCTGATGTTTAGTT
>CAJWZY010000196.1 GCA_913050545.1 uncultured bacterium
ACTGGCCATCCTTGAGCTTGTAGAGGTTTCCGTCTTCGAGCCCGTGGGCATCGAGAAAGCGAGGATCGTAGTCTTCGATCCCGACGAACATGCCCCAGAAGTCTCCGAGGTATTGGCCGTTGGACCCGGCGGGGACCTCGTCGACCCCATCGAGAACCCGGAAGTGGAAGGTGTTGAAGTGAGGAGCCGGCACCCCGACCATGTTCCACAAGCGCGAGTTCATCGACTCGGTGACGCCGAAGTTGCCCACGCGCTTATTGTCAAACATCTTGCCGGTGTTGAGAGTTCTCCAGCGTGTCGGGTAGCGCTTGCCGTAGTTGTCCCGCGCCTTGAGGTAGTTGCCCTTGGGGAACCGGATCCGCATCGATCGCTTGCCGCTGCCGCCGTAGCGGTCGTTGGCCTGGCGCAGCCGGTAGCGGACATGGTCGTAGACCTCGCCGTCGTAAACAAAGGCCCCCTCCCAGTTGAAATGGTCACGGGCGGGTTCATTCGATTTTGGGATGTTGAAGCCGCCTGTGAGGTTGACGCAGTGGGTCATGTCAGCGGCGGTGGTAACCAGGGTGTAGACAGGCAGGGCGGTCATCTCCTCGGCGCTGTAGGTATGCCCGGTGCCCCCGGGGTGAACCGATGCCCTTGACGCTGTATAGGCCGGCACCCCGTTGTAGAAGAAGGCAGCGAAATTGAGCGAGGGGTCGTCCTTGTAGGGCACGGTGACCGCTGCGCCGGGACTGTCGGTGGCGGTGATGCGGTAGCGCAGCAGGGTTCTGTGTGCCTGGCCGGGAACCAGCGCTGAGAAGATTCCATCCGCAGCGGTTTCATCCCCGCCAAGCCCATCGTCCGTCATCTGCAGGGAGGTCCAGTTGCCGGGGTCTTCGAACTCAGGGTTGGGTTCGTGGGGCCTGGTTGGTTGAGAGGTCAGGATGTTGTGCGGGTGGGAGAGGAAGGCCGGGATGTAATTGCCGGGCCGGACGACCTGGTATTTCAGGCCGACCTCGAGGATTCCCTGGGGATCGGTGATTTTCGCGGTTACCAGGAGGGGCTCATCGCCGGCGGGTTGCCCGGGGCTGTGGTCTACCTGGCGCACCTGGGGTCCGGGGTTGCCGGAGAAGATCGTATTGCGCCTGCCGGGGCTCGGGGGCAGGAGGGCTCCGGGCTCTTCGTCCTCGGTTCCAGGGGAGTACAGCTCGAGGTCCGCCGAGGTGTCGGAGCTGTTCAGCGAGGTATTGAAGGCGTGGATGGCGACCAGGTTCTCTCCCACCTGGAAGTAGGCCTGCGGGTTCTGCAGCTCCACGGGAATCCAGCGGGCCTCCCGGCCGCCGAGCGCTTCGTCATCAAAGGTCTGCTCGCCCTCCTCCATGTTGTAGCGCAGCACCTCGACACCGTTGACCCAGACGATCGCCCCGTCGTCGAAGTACTGGTTCAGGACCAGGGCGTCGGGGATCTCGGAGGCGGCCTCGATGGTGAAGGTGTGCCGCATGTAGATGGAGGTGTAGGAGTTGCGCATGTCCGCCAGCTCCGTATTGTCATCATTGTCGCCGAAGCCGATGGAGGCCTGACCGTTGAGCCAGCTCTCATCGAGGGCAAAGCCTGCCTCGCGCCACCGGGTGGGCGGATTGGAGGCTTCCGAGGTTCCCAGGCGGTAACGCCATGATGAGCTCTCTCCCCGGATGAAATAAACCCGCTCGGTGAAGGGCCGCTCGATGAGCCCCGAGGCTCTCCAGCTTCCGGCGAGGTTGTTGTCGCTTCCGGGATGAAGAAGCTCCATGGAGCTGCCCTTGCCCTGGGATGCCAGGGGCCAGGGGAAGCCGGCCTGGTAGTCGACCTCGTCGACCCGGGAGCCGCTTGCATCGCGCAGGGTCAGGGTCTCCCCGTTATTGTCGAGGCGGCCCTCCCAGGGGCCCAGCGCGTCCTCTACCGACAGGTTCCTGGCCAGGACCACGGGGTCCTCGGCGACCACGAGATAGCCGCCACCGTCCAGCACGGTTCCCTCGGGGAACCTGAAGATGATTCCATTGGAAAAATACCAGCCCGAGAGGTCTACGGCCTCCTCTGCGGCATTGTGCAGCTCGATGAATTCTTCCGCCGCGGTTTTGTCTTCCGGCTCGTAGTGGATCTCGTTGATGATGACCTGGGCATCGAGCGCCGGGGCTGCGAGACAACAACAGGTGAGCAGGAAGTATTTAAGTAAATGGCTCATTTCAGGCATGGCAGAACTTTTGTTTTGAATGTTTTTCCCGGGCTGCGGACGAATGCCCGCGGCGAAGTACGCTGGACTCCGCCAGGGCAGCAAAGAGACCCCCTGGCCGGGGTTGGGTTGAATGGTTGCCGGACCGTCAATTTTACAGAGTATCCGGGTGGATGACGAGCCGGGTTCCTGTCTTTCTTGCCAAAATAGCTGCAGGGAAGGCTGGCGGGTCATTGTGGGCCATGTTGAATTGACCACTGGTGACTTGACGCGGAGCCTTGGTGGGGCAATATCTACGTTGGTTGTTTGTTTTCCTGTTTTGAAGGCAGCTTTCAGAGTTTCCCAATGAAATACGCAGTCGCGGCCTGCCAGACCGATTTCCCCTGTCCCCGGGACCGCAGCGAGATCTCCTCCCGGGTAGACAGGATGCTCGCCATGGTCGATTCCGCAGTCGTCGGATATAAGCCCTTCTATCCCGTCAGGCTGGTGGTTTTCCCCGAGTTCGCTCATGCAGCGCCGGTCTATGCAACCGCTCGTGAATTGAGGGAAAAGCTGGCGGTAGAGCTTCCCGGTGAACATACCGAGAGGTATGAGAAGAAAGCCCGGGAGCACGGAATTTACATCCAGACCGGCAGCTTCATCGAGATGGACCCCGCCTGGCCGGGAGTTGTTTTCAATACAACCTGCCTGGTCGGTCCGGAGGGAATCCTCTACAAGTACCGGAAGGTCAACCCCTGGTTGCCGTGGGAGGTGCACGCCAGCCCCCATGACCTTCCGGGTTACAGTGATGAGCTCTTCCCGGTAGCCCGCACAGAGATCGGCAATATTGGCTGTGCGATCTGTTACGACTGGCTCTATCCCGAGGCGATCCGTGAGCTTGCTCTCGGTGGGGCGGAGATCCTGATCCGGGTTTCAGCCTACATGGATCCCTGGGGGGCCACGCCGCCGATGGATTGGTGGACTGTCATCAATCGCAGCCGGGCCCTGGAGAATATGGCCTACGTGGTGGCTTCAAACCAGGGGGCCAGCCTGGAAAACTACCCGCCCTTTTCCTGGCCGGGAGGGAGCATGGTTGTCGATTACGACGGTCGGGTTCTCGCCCAGGCTGATCCGGGTCCGGGAGAAAAGATCGTCGTTACGGAGGTTGATATCGGCTCCTTGCGCGAGGCCCGCTCAGAGCGCCTCGGGCACAATCCCCTGGCCCATCTTCGCAGCAGTGCCTATACCGGGCGGCAGGCAGAATTCTATCCCGGCGGCACCTTTGGAGCTGCCGCTGAGGAGGCCGGGGACCGCACCGTTGAAGAAAACGAGCAGGCCATCCGGGACGTTCTCAGGGAAAACCCCTGGAAGGCCGGTGGGAATCCTGGCAGCGGCAGCCAGGCCGATTAGAAGGTCAGCTCTTCGGGAATCAGGACCTGCTCCTGGCGGACCTCCAGGGGCAGGCAGTAGAAGGGGCCTTCCCTGACGGTACCAAGTGCCTTGAGACGGTTCTCTATGGGGCCTGGTTTCATGTTGGTGACCATCTGCAGCTCGGCCATGGTGATCCGCGGCTGCAGCTCGAGCAGTCGCCGCCAGTCGCTGTCGGTTCCGCGGAATCGCTTGCGTGATTTGTGGTTGACCCCCATCGCGTAGAGACCATCGAGCAATTCCCGGTAGGGCACCGAGCCCTGCAGGACCTTGGGGTCTTCCATGGTGGGCCTGCGGATAACGATGGTGGGGAAGCCGAAGCCGTAGCTCGCGCCATCCTCACGGTCGGAGTCGAAGAGCGCATCTGCGCGGCCGTTTGAAAGTTGTTCGATGATGTCTGCAGAGCTCAGGCCCAGCTCTTCGGCCAGCTCAAAAATCACCTCGAGGTCGTCAATTTTCTTTTGCTCGACATAGAACGCCTCACGGATCCTGCGCAGGAGATGGCGGGCGGCCTCCTCGCTCCTGACGGCAACGGCCTTGACGGCGCGGCAGGCGACAAAGGTGCTCTGCAGCGTGTGGGACTGCCAGATCTCGGGCTCAAACGGCATCCCCGACACATCTGCGGCGGTCTGCCAGTGGCGAACAATGAGGCTTGTATCCGGGACCGGATGATCCCTGAGCCCGGCCATTACCATGCGCCAGCGCAACTGCTCTCCCCATTCAAAGAGAAAGGTTGTTTCTACTGGTTGAAATGCCCAGCACCAACTGCAGGCCGGGTCCTCGAGAAATACCACCTCTAATTCCATGACTACTCCACACCTTTCAAACTGTAATCCCGGGGGGTGAAAACCCGTCGCCACCAGGGTCGACGAATGATCTTCCGAGATCTATCTTGCCAACGACTCCTCGTTCATCTGCTACAGCCCACTATGAGAAAAGACAACTGGCCCCACAGCAAGAAAAACTTCCGGCAAGATCTATCATCTACAGTTCTTGCCAGTGGGGGCATAACTGGTATAAGTTCCTTTTGATTCTTGCGTTTGAAGTGATTTTCCTGAAGTGTTCGAGCGAAGGGAGTGGCTTGCCTCAGCAGGCTGGATCAGATGGAATTCGAAAAACTGCAGGGTGACCCCCAGTTCCGTTCCTGGCTCGAGCAATTCATCGAGGACCGGGTCCGCGATGAGCTGAAAAGGGACATGGACAGGAGGGCGAGGGATGCTTTCTCGCTCGTCTCCGTCAGGCCGGATGATGCCCTGGCCAATTCCATGGCGAGGATCCTGGGCAAGCCCCTTGTCCCCGTTGAGATCCTGACCTTCGGCGATGGCGAGAAGAAGGCTGTCGTGAAGGAGAACCTGC
>CAJWZY010000197.1 GCA_913050545.1 uncultured bacterium
GGGCCGGCCCTTGGTCTTGTAGGAAAGGTAGCCCAGCCTGAGAGCTTCCCGGCACTCAGAGGCCATGTCCTCCACGTTCATGTCAATGTTCCACCAGGACAGCGGGGTTCGCTCGTGCACCTTTCTGCCCAGCAGCCGGTAGACCGGCACCTCGAGAGTCTTTGCGACCGCGTCAAAGAGCGCGATCTGGAGCCCGGCGCCGAGGCCATCGTCCCACATGAAATCAGCGGCGTTTTTCCCCACCACCCGCTTGATATGAGCCTCCGTGCTGACTCCCCAGGTGTAATAGAGAAGGGTCTCCCCGATCCCGATCTTTCCGGACCGGAGGTGGACCCGGAAGATCTCGACGTAGCGCCAGTGTGGAAGCTCCCGGCTCATCGCCCTGCCGGGAGCAGCCCGGTAGGGCAGCTTGACGGTGACGGTCTCAACCTTGTCGACAATGAGGTGCTGGGCTGAGGTCCCGGCCCCTGCCCGCCGGGTCGGCGGCGTGCAACCCGGCAGGAGGCCCAGTCCGGCGAGGGCGGGAAGGCTTCTGCCAAGGAATTGTCGCCTGCTGTTCAATGCATTCATGGCCTGGTCACTCCCTGTGTGTTGTTGGCCGGGGGCGGCTGCAGATAATGATCCTCGGGGCTTGTACAAGTCATTGCAGGTTGTGACAATATAATCCTGCGTTGCCTTGAGGCAGCAGAGAAAATTGGAGCCCAGCTATACATGCGGACCACGGCACCCTACCTGTTCATTCTCTTTTTCCCGCTGTCAGCCGGATTTACCGCCCGGGCCGGTGGAGACGAGCAGGTACATTTCGACCGGGACATCAGGCCGCTTTTTTCCGATTCCTGCTTCGCCTGCCATGGGCCTGACCAGGATGCGAGGAAGGCCCGCCTGCGGCTTGATGATGCGAAAATCGCTCTCAAGAAGGCGATCGTTCCCTACAAGCCGGATGAGAGCCCGCTCATCGAGCGCCTGCTGACAACTGATGAGGACGAGCGCATGCCTCCGGCTGATTCCAACCGCCCGCGGCTGAGTGCGGCCGAGGTGGACCTCGTGCGCCGCTGGATCAGCCAGGGCGCGAAGTTTGATGAACACTGGTCCTACAGGGTTCCCCAGGGGTCCTCCCTGGAGGGACTCCCCGGCACAGGCCAGGACCACCCGGTGGATCGTTTTATCCTTGCCGGTCTCAAGGCAGCGAAATGGCAACCTGCCAGGAGGGCTGATCCAAGGACCCTGGCGAGGAGGCTCTATTTTGACCTCCTGGGCCTTCCTCCATCTCCAGGAGAGGTCGCTGAGTTCAGCAGGAATCCGAGTGACAAGGCCTTCAGCGCCCTGGTTGACAGCTTGCTGTCTTCGCCGCATTTCGGAGAGAGGATGGCGGTTCACTGGCTTGACCTCGTCAGGTACGCGGACACCTGCGGGATCCACAGTGACAACCCGATCAGCATGTCTCCGTTTCGTGATTACGTGATCAGGGCCTTTAACTCGAACAAACCTTTCGACAGGTTCACCCTGGAGCAGCTTGCGGGTGATCTCCTGCCGGGCGCGGCTGATGACATCTGGCTGAAGGTAGCCTCCGGCTACAACAGGCTCAATATGATGACCACCGAGGGTGGGGCACAGGATAAGGAGTACCTGGCGAAGTATGCGGCCGACCGTGTGCGCACGACCTCCACGACCTGGCTTGGAGCGACCCTGGGGTGCGCGGAGTGCCATGACCACAAGTTCGACCCCTATACCACCCGTGATTTCTACAGCTTCGCGGCCTACTTTTCGGACCTGGAGGAAAAGGGGTACTATCCCGGGGCTGAGCGGTCGGGCGAATGGGGGCCGCGAGTGAAAGTTCCGGGGCTGGAGCATTCCAGCCGGCTTAAGGAGATTGCTTCCCGGCTCGCTGAGATCGAGGGAATCCTGGAGAAGGGAACTTCAGAGAGTCGTGCCGCCCGGCCGGCCTGGGAAAAGTCCCTGCAGAAGAAATCTGTGAGCTGGGTTCTGTTGAAAGCAGGCGGGTTGAGCTCGGCAGGGGGAACAAAGCTGGAGGTGAAGGCTGATGGAAGTGTTCTCGCTTCGGGCAGGAACCCCGGCACAGACACCTACACGGTCACGATAGACCCGGGTTTTGGCGAGCTGACTGGTATCAGGGTCGAGGTGCTTCCGGATCCTTCCCTGCCCGGCAAAGGTCCCGGACGGGCCGGGAACGGGAATTTTGTCCTCAGTGAAATAGTCGCGAGGCTCGAGGGCGGCGGTGGCGAAGCGCAGAACCTGGAGTTTTCCGGCGCCAGTGCCAGTTGGGAACAGACTTCTCACGGCAAACTTACGCCCTATGGGAAATGGAACGCCATCTCGGCCATTGATCGCGATGCAAAGGGCGCCAGCCCGGGGTGGGCGATTCTGCCGCAGAGCGGCAAGCCCAATAGCGCGTTTTTCAGATTCAAGAAGCCGGTGGCGAAGTCCGGCAAAGACAGGAAGCTGGTGATCGAGCTCCAGCAGAATCACGCCAACAAGGGACACACCATCGGCCGGTTCAGGCTCTGGGGGACCACCAGCGCCCGTCCGCTGCAAGGGATCTCCCCTGTTCCGCAGGAGATCCTTCAGATTGTTCACCTTGAAAAGACAAAACGCTCAGCTGGCGAGGTCCGGAAGCTGGATTCTTATTACTCTTCGGTTGCGGGGGCATTGGCTGAGTTTCGCCAGGAGTCGCAGGCGCTGGAGAAAGAAAAGAAAGCTGTCGAGGCAGGCGCTCCCACATCCCTGGTCTCGGTCTCGGGAAAGCCGAGGGAGATGAGGGTGCTGCCGAGAGGGGACTGGCTGGACGACTCAGGTGATGTCGTCACGCCCGCTGTCCCGGCTTTCCTTGAGAAAAATGCCGGCAGGAAAGTCGGTCGAAGCCGGGCCGACCTCGCTCGCTGGCTGACCCGAAAGGACAACCCCCTTGTGCCGAGGGTCTTCGTCAACCGGATCTGGAAGATGCTGATGGGAGGGGGGATCGTAAGAACCCTCGATGACTTTGGCTCCCAGGGTAGTGTGCCGAGTCACCCGGAGCTGCTCGACTGGCTTGCGCTTGAGTTTGTCGCCAGCGGCTGGGACGTCAAGCGGCTCCTGCGGACGATCGTCAACAGCGAGACCTACAAGCGGTCATCGATGATTCGACGGGATTACCAGGAGGCAGATCCGCTCAACCGGGAGCTCTGGAGACAGGGGCGCCTGCGCCTGGAGGCCGAGTTCGTCCGGGACAACGCCCTCTCGGTTTCCGGCCTCTTGTCAAGGCGTGTGGGAGGGGTGAGTGTCCATCCCTACCAGCCGGCAGGCTATTGGGCACACCTGAACTTCCCCAAGCGTAAATACAAGCCTGGCAAGGGTGAGAGCCTCTATCGGCGAGGTGTCTACATGCACTGGCAACGTACCTTTCTGCATCCCAGCCTGCTGGCTTTTGATGCGCCGACCCGGGAGGAGTGTACGGCTGAGCGCGTGGTCTCCAATACCCCTCAGCAGGCGCTGGTATTGCTCAACGATCCGGTCTTTGTCGAGGCGGCAAGGGTCTTCAGTGAAAGGATCCAGCGGCAGGGGGGAGACGACTTTAACTCGCGCCTCGATTTCGCCTTCAGTATCGCCCTGCAGAGAAAGCCGGCAAGCTCCGAGAGACCCATTTTTGAGAAGCTCTACCGCAGCCACCTCGAGCTCTACAGCAAGGACGAGGACAGCGCGCGGGCCCTGGTCTCCACTGGAGAGTGGCCGGTCGCAGCTGGACTTCCACTGGCAACCCACGCTGCCTGGACTTCGGTAGCCCGGGTAGTTCTCAACCTGCACGAAACCCTTATGCGCTATTGAGACACCTGTTAAATATTTGCCGCCGGCCGGCTGGCGGCAGAGCTACAGGCGTTTTCTGCGTGCAGGTGGCTTCTCGACTTTTTCCCGGGCGGCCCGGGCCTTCCGCAGCTCGTCGATCTCACCCTTGAAACCTTTTACCTGCTGGTTGCTGTCCAGCAGTGCTTTTTCTGCCGCGGCGAGCTTTTCGGCCAGGGAGGTCAGCTTCCTGTCGATTTCTTCCAGGCTGAGCCGCGCGAGGTAGTCAGGTGAGGGGCCCAGGTTGCCGGCTCTCAGCTGCAGAAAGATTTCAAAGGTTTCCGGAGAGGGCAGGGCGTAGGACTCTACTCTTCCACCACGGGCAATGTTGATCCCGATCACCTTTCCCTCGAGATTCACCAATGGTCCACCGCATTCATTCGGGAAGAGATAGGTGTCATGCTGCAGGGCGGCGGGGAAGTTGGATCTCCGCTGGCTCAGGGGGCCTGCCAGGAGATTCATCCTGTCGAGGCGGTTCTGGCGATCAGGCTCTATATTGCTTCCCATCTTCGCATCGATCTCGAGGTCCTTGTCTTCACGCCTGATTTTCAGGTGGACCTTGTCGCCCGGGACCTTCTTGCCGAGCAGCTCTGCGACCTCGCGACCGCTGGATACGGGTTTTCCGTCAATCTCGAGGATCTCATCGCCGACCTTGAGGCCGAGCTCCTCGACCGCGTCGAGCGTGGTCTTGGCCGCTAGGCGTCGCCCGACGTCGATATAGAGTAGTTGTTTTCCGTCCACATTGCCGATCTCTCTGATTGTCCCCTGCAAAGCGTATCGCACGCTCAATGCCTTGGGGAGGTTGCGCGCGAGGATGATATCGTCGGGCGGATACTTAATTCAGCGCCCAGCGCAACTGCGCACTGAGCGACCTCTGGTCGCTCGAACTCAACAACCACATATAGACCGAGCACACCCCGGTGATTAGTCCAACGAACTGAACCTTCCCCCCAGCATCTCCGACGCGCGCAGTCAGCGCTCTTTCATCTTCGGCGGAGTCGGCGCGGGCGGTCTCAAATCCGGCGACACCTGGCTCTTCGATTTCCCCACTGGCACATAGCAAGAGCCGGTCCCCACAGCGACACACCCATCGGCCG
>CAJWZY010000198.1 GCA_913050545.1 uncultured bacterium
CCAGGAAAAGACAAGCCCCTCTTTACCCCCGGCCCGCTCACAACCAGTGAATCGGTCAAGCAGGCCATGCTGCGGGATCTCGGCTCACGGGATACGGCATTTATCGCGACCATCGGCAAGATTCGCGATGGGCTCCTCGGACTTGCCGGGCTCTCACAGGAACAGGGCTATGAATGCGTGCTCATGCAGGGCAGCGGCACCTTCGGGGTCGAATCGGTTATAGGCTCTGCAATCAGCCCCGGCGGCAAACTGCTGGTAGTAATCAATGGCTCCTATGGTGAGCGCATCCTGAAAATAGCCGGGGTGCTGGGGATTGAGTGCGAGGCCCTTCGCTGTGAGGAAAACAGGAAGACCGACCCGGCCGAGGTCGCCAGGTGCCTGCAGGAGGATGAGAGCATCACGGCCGTGGCTATCGTCCATTGCGAAACGACTACAGGGATCATCAACCCTGTCGAGGAAACCGGCTCAGTCGTCCGTGCCGCCGCAAAGACCTACATCGTCGATGCGATGAGCAGCTTCGGAGCGGTCGAGCTCGATGTCCGGGCAGCAGAGATCGACTTCCTGGTCTCCTCGGCCAATAAGTGCATCGAGGGCGTTCCCGGATTCTCATTCGCCATCTGCCGCAGCGAGGCGCTCGACTCCTGCGAAGGACAGGCCCGGAGCCTGAGCCTGGACCTCTTCGCCCAGTGGCAGGGACTTGAGTCAAACGGCCAGTTCCGCTTCACGCCGCCAACCCACACGATCCTCGCTTTTGAGAAGGCGCTGGCGGAGCTGATCGAAGAAGGCGGTGTCAGTGGCCGCGCTGCGCGTTATCGCGGAAACTACGAGACCCTGGTCGAGGGGATGGGCGAACTGGGATTCAAGGAATACCTGGAACGGGAAGACCAGGGCCACATCATCACATCCTTCCGCTACCCTTCGCACCCGGCCTTCGATTTCACCGGGTTCTATACCCGGCTGAGCGAGAAGGACCTGGTGATCTACCCGGGCAAGGTCAGCAATGCGGACTGCTTCCGCATCGGCAACATTGGCCACATCCAGAAGGAAGATGTCCAGGGCCTGCTTGGCGCTATCGCCAGTGTTCTCAAGGAAATGGGCATCGACAACGGCAGCTGAGCCTGCCCCCGGCAGGCACAGCTGGAACACAAAAAAGCCCTGATGGTCGGCCCCATGCAGGGCCACCCGCAGGTGATTATGCGGACCATCAGGGCTCCGGTGGTGCCTGGATCCTCCCTGACTCTCCTGAGTCCGGGGGGTACCGGCAAGCACCCTCGGGATCATCATTTAATTCAGGAGGTCACCACCTCGCTTATCACCGTAGGTTGATACATCTATTGACCACCTCCTTTCTCGACCTGTTCCAGCGAGCCCAGGACCCGCCTCCCGGCTGCAGCGGTCGATGGCCGCCTCCGGATCCGGTAAGACGCCCCAGGCCCTCTGGCCGGAAAGGAACGTCCTTCGGTCTGCGTTGGACCTGTACCGGTGCATACCCTCATCCTAGAGCCATCCGCGGCGGTGTCAAGCACCGCCACCTCCACCAGGGCGCGAGGCAGCAGAAACTGCTTCAGCGATAGAAACAACCAGCTAAAACATGACAGAAAAGATTGTTTTGCCGCCTTCGTTAACAACAAAAACTATCGGAACAAGCAGCCGTGTTTCCGGAGCTTACCGCTCGGCTCAACAGGCTTGCCGGCCTTTAACGGCAAACCTTTTGCCTGTAAGCATTAACATGTACTGAACACCCGTGATTAAGGGCATTTTTTACCTCGCCAGGGCAATCCTTGTGATACCATGAATCAGCTAAGTCGTTGGTGCTGCGGGGTCTGCGCATCATGGCTGCAATTCAAACTGAGGAGTCATTATGGCTAAAGAACGCGAAGATTCATTTGCTGACGATCCGCTCGAAGAAATCAATCTGGACAATGACGATCTGGACGATCTGCTCGGCGATGCCGGCAAAGAAGATTCGAATTCCGACTCGTCCGATGAGGCGGACGATGACCTCCTGAGCAGCGACGATCTACTCGAGGAGGATGATCTCCTCAGCGCCGACGACCTGGAGCCCGAATCATCTGATTCAGAATCCGACCAGGACAACAGTGCCGAGATCTCTGAAGAAGAGCTCGACTCACTTCTTGCCGAGGCCGATGATGCCCCTGCAGAAGATGGTGGAGACGACGCTCCCCCCGAGGAGCCAGCCATCGATCTCGAAGAGTTCGAAGAGGTGCTTTCCGAAGACGACAGCGACGACTCCGATGCCACAGACATCCTCGGTGACGATGACTCTGCAGCTGAGTACCCGGAGGTCCCTGACACTCTGCCACAGGAGCTCGTGTCTGAGCTTGAAGAAGAAGCTTCCGACGATGGAGATACCGACGTCGATGCCGAGGCCCTTCTCGATGAGTCCGAAGAAGAAGAAAAGAAAACAAAGGGCTTCAAGCCCAAGGGAAAAGCAGCGAAAGGCAAAAAAGGATTCGCTGCCAAGGGTAAGGCCGGAAAGGGCAAAAACGAGCCCAAGAAGGCTGCAGCTGATCTGAAAAAGCCGGCGGCCGCCAAGAGCGGTGGCAAGACGATTGATATCATCTGCAGCGAATGCTATTCCGTGCTCTCCCTCTCGGCAACCTGGTCCGAAGATCTGGTCACCTGTCCCGAGTGCTTCCACGTCGGGAAAAAACCGGATGACAGCTTTCTTCGTACCGTCAGTACCGCCAAGGCCCGCGAGAGCAAGAAGGCCAAGATGCTCACCCTCCTGTCAATCCTGGTGATTGTCAGCTTTGCCGGATTCGTGCTCCTGAAGTCGGCCTACGGCGATGCGAACGCGCTAACCGCGGCTGAGCAGGCTCCGCTGCAGGCCGATGTCAATTCAGCGACAACCGATCTCACAAATGCCAAGACCAGGAACGGCCTCAGTAAAGACGAGAAGGAAGATCTTGAACCCCTCGAGACCGAGGTGGAAAAGGCAACGGCCAAGCTGGCTGGCTTCTTAGGCCTTCCAGGCAAGGCGGAAGATGTAGATGTCGCCGCTGCAGCCAACTGCCTCACCGTTGTAACGACGGTTGTAAACGATGAGGGAACGGAGGAAGAGGTGACCACGCACCACTTCTTGCCCAAAACTGCCAAGGAGGAGCACAAGGAGGCCGTTGACCTGTGGGCACAGATCTGCCTGTACGGTGGAGGACTCTTCCTGCTCCTGCTCATCTGGCAGGCCTGTCGCTACGAAGGCAATCGCTGGGAAGCCTACTTCTGATCCTGTTGCCGGCAGCTCTCCTGGTCGACCCCGGCGGTCCCCTCTTGACCCGCCGGCCTTGAGCCCTATGGTCTAACCTGAGGTTCTTTTCCCTGGTAGAGACCCCCTGAGTTACCGATCACGATGAAGATCCGGGCAGCTGTTGTGAAAGAAGTGGGGCAACCCTTTGAGATCGAGACTCTCGATCTCGCCCCTCCCCGCGAAAAAGAGGTCCTGGTCAGGATCCGCGCTGCGGGAATCTGTCATAGTGACTGGAACATCCGTACCGGGGAAACCGAACACCCCCTGCCTGCGGCCCTGGGACACGAGGGGGCGGGGATCGTCGAATCCCTCGGAGAAGGAGTCACCTCGCTCAGGCCGGGTGAACATGTCGCGCTGAGCTGGGCACCGGGATGTGGCTCCTGTTATTACTGCTCCGGCAGGCGGCCAGCCCTCTGCGAAACCTGGAAAGAGGCACTCTGGGCAGGAACTCTCCTGGATGGAACAACCCGCCTGTCGCTGGACGGCAGGCCGGTCTACCACTATTGCGCCCTGGCCTGCTTTGCCGAGTACGCGGTCGTTCCGGAGGCCTGCTGCGTCCCTGTCGACAAGGAGGTCCCGCTGGAGGTGGCGGCCTTGATCGGCTGCGCAGTCACAACCGGTCTCGGTGCCTCGATGAACACCGTCAAGGTCGAGGAGGGTGCCTCGGTGGTGATCTACGGAATGGGAGGGGTCGGGCTGAGCATACTGGCCGGAGCACGGCTGGCAGGGGCCGCTCCGCTCATCTGCGTGGACCTCTGGGAAGAGAAGCTCGAGCTGGCACGCTCCTTCGGCGCCACCGACGCCTTCAAGGCAGATGACCAGCCGCATGAAAAAATCCTCGCGGCCACGGCTCAACGGGGAGCCGACTACGTCTTCGAAGCGACCGGCTCCGCGGAAGTCCAGGAGGCCGCATTTGATTCTGTTCGACCCGGGGGAAAGCTCATCCTGGTCGGTCTCTCAGCCACAGGAACAGCAACGAATTTCCCCGGATCGGTCATTACGCGGCTGGAAAAAACCATTCTCGGCTCCTACTACGGCTCCTGCGACCCGCACAGGGACTTCCCTCTCTATGCCGCAATGTACCTGCGTGGAGAGCTCGACCTCGACAGGCTGGTATCAAAAACCTACCGCCTTGAGGAGATCAATACCGCCTATAGCGATCTGCTCGAAGGAAAGACAGCACGGGGCTTAATCACCTTCTGAGAGGCCCTGAAAGCCCCTCTCAGGCATAGAAGCTCCTCTCTGCACCAGAGTGTAAACCGACCGATTTCCTCCCCTGTAAACAGATCAATTACAACTCGGTAAATTTATTGACCTGTTTCATACAAGTGGCTTAGCATCTTGTGGTTACGCGAAGAGTTGTCATTCGGTTGGTTCTTTTATTCACGGCATGCACCTGGAGACTCCACATGAAGAGCAATAAGCCAAGCCGCCGCGATTTCCTCACTGTCGGTGCCATCGGTGGCCTCGGTCTTACCCTGGACCAGTACTTCCGCATCAAGTCCGCCAACGCCGATCAGAAGTTTTACGAAAGCAAGGAAGGCCCCGCCAAGTCGGTTATCAACATCTTCATGCCTGGCGGCATGGCGCACCAGGACACCTTCGACCCCAAACCCTATGCTCCCCTGGCCTACC